>CADAUN010000001.1 GCA_902791085.1 uncultured Erysipelotrichaceae bacterium
ATAATGACAGAGGTCAAATGAAAATGTTACCTTTTGCATCCGTAAAGAGAATTTAAAGATGTGACGTTATGGTTTGGAGAAGAATTGCCGCAAGAGAATAGAAAACCACAAAGAGAAATCGTTTCAAGAAACGAGCGGAAGATTGTTTTGATTGCGGCGTCGTTAGCTCCAAACAATGATTGCTACAGGGTTAAACCGTGATTTTGCGCACTGAAAAGTGTCATGAATCTAAGAAGATGTCGACGATTAGATACCGTAGGCCCCACCCTTAAGGCGTTCCACGCCGCTTTCACCAACCAGAACACGGACTAAGTTTTCAGCGAAAGGAATGCTATAGGCCATCGAATGGCCAGTCACAAGATTGCCATCGATAACCGAGCCGCTCGCTTCATAGATACCATTCCCGCGTTGGAAACCGGGGAAGCAGGTATAGTGCTTACCGTCCAAATAGCCCATTTCTCCTAAAATCGAAGGAGCGGCGCAAATGGCTCCGATCACTTTGCCTTCGTTATGGAAGATTGTGATTGTTTTGCGCACCAAAGCGCTTGCACTCAAATTGTCAACGCCGACCTTTCCACCCGGCAAAACGATAAAATCATAAGCAGATACGTCTTTTATATCTTCCAATCTCTTTGATACCAAAATCTTTAAACCCATGGAAGAAGTGACTTCATAAGACGAAGAAATCGAAACAGGCAAGACTTCGATTCCGTGAGAACGTAACAAAATATCGTGTGTTGCGATTGCCTCCGTTTGTTCAAATCCATCTGCTAATAATAACAATCCTTTTTTCATTTTGTTTTTCCTTCCTTGTCAAATTCATTATAACGCGGATAAGAAAAACCACGTCACGAGGACGTGGTTTAAGGGGGCTAAGGTTATTTCGCGAATTTAGCAAAACGCGCTTTGGCTTCTGGCGAGAGGTTATAGAAAGCATCAAGGCCAGGATATTGGGCAGCATCGCCAAGTTCTTCTTCGATGCGGAGCAATTGATTGTATTTGCAAATACGATCAGTACGGCTCATCGAACCGGTCTTGATTTGACCAGCGTTCAAGGCAACTACCAAGTCTGCGATCGTGGTGTCTTCGGTTTCGCCAGAACGGTGAGAGACAACGCAAGTCCAGCCGTTACGCATTGCCATCTGGCAAGTATCCAAGGTTTCGGTTAACGTGCCAATTTGGTTGAGTTTAATTAAGACCGAGTTGGAGCAGCCTTCTTCAATGCCTTTCTTCACATAGATCTTGTTGGTAACAAAGAGGTCATCGCCGACCAATTGCACTTTCCTGCCAAGTTTTTGCGTGAGCAATTTCCAGCCCGCCCAGTCATTTTCAGAAAGGCCGTCTTCAATCGTGATCAACGGATATTTTTCGACAAAGTCTTCTAACATCGCGACCATTTCTTCTGAGGTCTTTTTGCCTTGTCCAGACCGTTTGAGGTTATAGGTCTTGGTTTCGGGATCATAGAATTCCGAAGAGGCTAAATCCATGCCTAAGCAGATGTCTTTGCCTGGCAAATAACCGGCACGGCGGATGGCTTCCACCAAAACTTCGAGTGGTTCTTCGTTGGATTTTAATCCGTTCGGAGCAAAGCCACCTTCATCACCGACAGCGGTGATGTCTTTGCGTTCTTTTAAAATGCTACGGAGTGCAGCGAAGGTTTCTGCGCCCATTTCAATGGCTTCGGCTTCGCTCTTCGCGCCAACTGGCATAATCATATATTCTTGGAAGTCGACCGAAGAATCTGCGTGTTTGCCACCATTGATGACGTTCATCATAGGGACAGGAAGTTGTTTGGCGTTCGGTCCGCCGATATAGCGATAAAGCGGGATGCCAAGATAATCGGCAGCGGCTTTTGCCACAGCCAAGGAAACGCCCAAAATCGCGTTGGCGCCAAGTTTGCTCTTGGTGGGGGTTCCGTCTAATGCGAGCATCGCTTCGTCGATTGCCACTTGGTCTAAAACATTTTTGCCCATTAAGGCAGGGGCAATGATTTGATTGACGTTTTGAACGGCCTTTAAAACTCCTTTGCCGCCGAAAACGTTTTTATCTCCATCGCGGAGTTCAAGCGCTTCGCGTTCGCCAGTAGAAGCGCCGCTAGGAACGGCTGCTCTTCCGAAAGCGCCGCTTTCTGTCGTGACTTCGACTTCTACGGTCGGGTTGCCACGCGAGTCAATGATTTGACGGCCATGGATCGATTCAATGAATGGCATGTTCTTTTCTTTCTCCTTTAAATATGGTTACCATGCTTATCTAGTAAGCGCCTAGATTATAGGACAAAAATACTCTTTTCGGCACGGAAAAAAGAACGAATAACGTATTATCGACTTTTGCTTAGGGAAGAAGAAGGACATTCTTGCATTCTTGTAACATGTTTTCTAATGTGAAGGACTTCGCACTTTCGATGGCCGCTTGAGCCATAGCAGGGGGAAGAGGTTTGACGAATAAAGAAGCAAAATCATGATGAAAATCGAGAGGATAGCCATTGATTCCTTCTTGAATCAATTTCTTTGTGACTGGGCTTTTCTTGTTGCCAAACACTGGCACCCCTTGGCTTAATGCGGTCGTCACTTGATAGGGGTATGAATCTTCTTCATCCGTCCACAAAGCAGCATCGGCGATGCGTAAATATTTCAAAACATCATCTCTTTTTTCGCCCAAAAGCAATTTTACATTGGTCAAATGCCGTTTTTGGATTCGTTCTTGATAGAAATGCTTGTTTGTTCCATCCACAAAAAGTAACAACAATGTTTCTTGCGGCATACTTTTCCATAGGTCAAGCAATGCCAGATTTTGTTTCACCATAGATAAAGTATTGATCGAAATATAGATTTTCTTTTCGTGTAAGCCCAATCCTTGACGGAGTAATAACCGTTCTTTCTCATTTAACGGGCGCGATATAGTTTCTGAAGAAAGCAAGATGGCATCGTGATAGAGATGAATCGTTTGATTAGAAACGCCTTCGAGAGAAAGCTTTTGCTTCCACGATAAATCGGGAACGAAGCAATGAGAGGCAGAAGCAAGATATTTTTGATCGACTTTGTCTTGATAAGAAAAGAAATAAGAAAAAGAAGAACCTTGATTGGTTACAAAAGAGGCGGCACGACGTTCTAATAAAGACCGATTGCCATCAAGAATCACGCGATCAAAAGTTTTTTGCCCTAGCAAGGATAGGATTTGATGAGAACCCCCTAAGTAATAGGGCTTTAATGAGACGGTGTGAAAAGTTTTGATATGATCGCCATAAAAATGGGTGTGTTCCTTTTTTTGAACATGGTGGAAAGCAACGGTTAAATCCACGCTCTCTCCTAGCAAATTAAAAAAACGAATGGGATAAGGACATTGACGTGTGTAGAGCCAAAATACTTTCATTTTCATGGATAAGTATAAGCGTTTTCTTCTTTCCGTCGTTATAATACCTTTGCATGTTATCAGATTGGAAAACCCTTTTTGATGGGATTAAAGAACAAGAATATGCCGAGCATCTCCATCGCTTTTTGGATGCCGAATATGCCGCCGGCGTAGTCTATCCACCTCGCGATTTGGTCTTTCAAGCGTTCCGTTTGACGAGCCCTAAAGAATTAAAAGTCGTCATTTTGGGCCAAGACCCATACCACAACCCCGGGCAAGCGATGGGACTTTCTTTTTCGGTGCCACAAGGCATTGATCCACCGCCGTCATTGATCAACATCTACAAAGAGATTCGTGCCGACATTGGCTGTCCCATGAATTTTGAAAATGGGGATTTAACGCCTTGGGCCAAACAAGGGGTTTTGTTGTTAAATGCCTATCTTACGGTGCGTTGTGGTGTTGCTTTGTCTCATAAACGACCGGAATATGATGCTTTTATTGCCGATGTGCTTCGTTATATTGAAACCTTGGATCAGCCATTGGTTTATTTGTTGTGGGGTGGCTTTGCTAAAAAATACGAATCTGCCGTCACTAACCCTAGACATTTGGTTTTAAAAGCAGCTCACCCCTCTCCCTTAAGTGCCAATCAAGGCGGTTGGTTTGGAAAGCATCTCTTTTCCCAATGCAACGCTTATTTAGAACGAGAAGGAGTGCAACCGATCGATTGGCAAATTCGATAAAATCCTTTTCATTGTTGAAATTCATGCTATAGTGCATTGACCCCCAGGAGGAAAAAAGATGGAAGACGAAAAGAAAGTCAACCCGGAACCAGTAACCGAAACGAACTCTGAAGCAAAGAAAGAAGAAACGGTAACGGGAAGCGAAGAAGAAAGCGATTTCTCCGATGAGGCGAAGCCTGTTTCTGTGCCAGAAACCCCTGCCGAAGAAAAAGAGCCAGAGGTGAATCTTTACGCCGAACCAAAAGAAGAGAAAGCAGAAACAGTAGCGCCCGTAACGGAAGAACAGACCGCTCTTAATGAAGAAGACCACGAAAAAGATCGGAAAAAAGTCAAAGGATCACAATATGTTTATCCAGATCCCGAACTTTCTGCCATTGAGTCCGCTCGGCAAAATTTCTATCGCGTTTATCACAAATTCAATATTGTGAAGTGGGTTGTGACCGGTGTCTTGCTTGTCATTATGTTAGCGGGATGGATTATTCCTTCCGTATTGCAAAATCAAGGCATTAACTTCAACGGCTCGATGTACATCTCTATTGGCACCATTGCTCTACTCATTATCGGATTGATTGTCATGGATGTCGTGTATCGTCGCAAAATCGATGTGCAGATGAAGACGTATTTCAATGAATATTACGGCCATCAAAGTGCTTATTTCTATCGTGATTATGTCAAAGATTTAAAAGGGACGGTGGATGATAAGCTTCCTGCTGGAATGGCGAAAGAGTCAGGCATTTATGTTGACATTGCAAAAGTGGGAAGCCGTGCCTACCAAACCTTCACCTATCACGATATTCCTGGAATGGTCGTCGATTGCTCCTTCCAAAAGAAAGGAACCAAGCAATTAGAGACGTTATTTGCAGGGAAATATTTGAAATTTTCTGAAAAATATACCGATGGCAATCTCTTGATTTATTGCAAAGGAAACAAACGTGCCTTGCCACCAAACTCTTTGAAAGGACGGCCGTTATTAGAAGATTCTAAGAATGTTGTCATCTATGGCGATGCGAAAGGAAAAGCCTTGTTAACCAAACGCGTTCGCGAAGCCTTAAATCAATTCGATACGAATAAGACCTTTTTGGATTTGGCGATTGCCATTAATGAAAAAGGCGTCTATTTCGCGATGGGTTATGAAGATGACTTCATGGTATTGCCGTTAGAGAAGCCTTTTAATCCGGCGCCAAGCATTCAAGCGCATAACGATATTGCCAAGGTGTTTGACTTTATCGACGCCTTAAACGAAGGACAACATTAAACTTTTCTTTCATAAAGAGACGGGTCACCGTCTCTTTTTTTCGTCTTATCGTAGGAAACACGATATACTCTTATTAAGGGTAAATTCGTCTGAATTGCTCCGTGACGTTATGGATGAGAGTAGTGGTATCTTAAAAAAGTGGCTGACCGTTCAAGCCTATAAGCACGATGGCAGATTGCATCGACAATGGTCTCCCGGTTATTGTGTGGAAGAGACAGAGAATTATTGGGCAATTGCCTCCAAAGCATCGCTTGTCATCGAAGATGATGGCCGTCATTGGATGACCAAAGAGAATGCTGTTTTCTTGCTTTTCAAAAACATGTGGATGAACATCATTTGCATGTTTAAAGAAGGCGGTGGCATTTGCTATTACGCGAACATTGCCTCGCCTACGATTTTTGATGAGGGCTATCTTCGTTATATCGATTACGATTTGGATTTAAAACTGTATCCCGATCATGTCATTAAGGCGTTAGATGAGAACGAATTCGAAAATAATATCGTTCGTTATGGCTATTCGCCAGAATTGGTGGATGCCATTCGTCATTCTTTCAATGAGATTCGTTCGTTGATGACCGCTGGCAAATTTCCATTTTCAGATGAGGCCATAAGAGCCCTATATGCGCGCTTCTTAACTGAATCGAAACCTTTTATTCCTCATTCATAAAACTACCTTCCTCTTCTTTTGGGGCGTATAATGACTAGGCTCTCTTAGAGCCTTTCTTTTCTATGAAATACACTTTTATCTCTTCTTCTAAAACAAAAACCCAGGAATTAGGGACTTTCTTAGCCCCACGTTTTCGCGCTGGTGACGTGGTGTTATTGAAAGGCGACTTAGGGGCAGGCAAAACCACTTTGACTGCCGGCGTTGCCAAAGGGCTTCATGTGGAGGACGACGTGATTTCGCCAACCTTTAACATTTTAAAATGTTATTTTAAAGGAACGTTGCCTCTTTATCACATCGATGCCTATCGCTTAGAACATCAAAACATTGAACTCGGTTTAGACGAATATATTGAAGGGGATGGCGTTTGCTTTGTAGAATGGCCTCAATACATCGCTCCCTTATTACCGGACGAAGTTTTGTCTATCACTTTGATTAATAAAGGCGGCGACGTCCGCGAAATTACGCTGGAAAGCAATAGTGAGCATTTCGATTCTTTGGTGAACGATGTCAAAGGAGCATTCTAATGATTAGCATTCTTTTAGATACATCCAATCGGAATTTGTCGGTTGGATTAGCGCGCGACCAAAAAGTTTTTGATTCTTGCCAATATGTAGCCTGGCAACGGCAGTCAGAATTTTTGGTTGCCGAAATCGACAAATTATTAACACGCAATCACTTGATTCGTAGTGACATCGATGAAGTCATCGCTGCCAAAGGCCCCGGATCCTATACTGGCGTTCGTATTTCTTTAACGGTAGCCAAAGTTATGGCTTTTGCTTTGTCCGTTCCTTTATATTTGACTTCCTCCTTAGAAATCTACAAACACGGCGAAGATTTATCGCTTTGCCTTATGAACGCCAGAAGCAAACGGAGTTATGTTGGGATGTATCAAGGAGATAAAATCATTCTTCCAGATACGATCTTAGAAAATGACGAAGTGAAGACGTTAATAGAAGCACATCCTGAGGCAAAGATTTGTGGGGATACCGAGTATTTGGGTATTCCTTCTTCGAATACCGATGTATTGACCAATTTGGCCAAAGCCGATATTTTACGGAATCGAGTAGAAAACGTGATGGCGGCCAAGCCTGTCTATTTGAAGGAGCTTTGATGGAGACTTTGATTCGCGCGTTAAAAAAAGAGGACGTTCCTGCGGTAGCTATGCTAGAAAGCGCGTGTTTTTCTACACCTTGGCCAGAAGAACAAATCGAATATGAGCGGAGCGGAAATCCTTGCGCGAAAGTGTTAGTCGCTGTTTCAAAGGACGGGGATTTGCAGGGATATTTGGATTTTATGATCACGTTTGACAGCGCTACGATTAATCGCATCTGCGTAGCGGAGTCAGAGCGACATCAGGGGATTGCCACTGCTTTGCTGAATCGCATGGTTGAAATCGCCAAAGCACAAAAAGAAAAAGTGGAATTCATCACTTTGGAAGTCCGCGCTTCGAACGAAACAGCCCACCGACTTTATCAGAAGCTTGGATGGCAAGATGTTACGAGAAAGCCCCATTATTATGATGACGGCGAAGATGCGATTTATATGGTGAGGAGCATTTTATGACGCGGATATTGGCAATTGAGTCCAGCTGCGACGAAACCGCAGTCGCCATCACTGATGATGGCAAACTTTTAGCGAATGTGGTTTCTTCGCAAGTGGCTGTACATAAAAAATATGGCGGTGTGATGCCAGAAGTTGCATCGCGTTTACATTGTGAGAACATCGACGTTTGTTTAAAAGAAGCTTTAGAGCAATCAGGCCTTTCTTTGGAAGATATCGATGCTTTTGCAGTGACTAGAGGACCAGGTTTAATTGGCTGCCTCCATGTTGGGCTACAAGCTGCCAAGACCTTGGCCATGCTTTATCATAAGCCCTTAATCCCCGTTCATCATTTAGCTGGCCACATTTATGCGAACGAATATGTGGGTGCTTTCCGTTACCCGATGCTTTGTGTGGTGGTGTCAGGCGGCAACACGGAACTCGTTTTGATGAAACACGATTTGGATTTCACGATTGTTGGTGAGACCAAAGACGATGCCGTCGGAGAATGTTATGACAAAGTCGCTCGCGTCATGGGCCTTCCTTATCCAGGCGGTTTGCCAATTGATCAACATGCGAAACGCGGGGAGCATACCTATGCTTTGCCTGAACCATTATTGGGCCAAGACGGATATGATTTCTCTTATTCTGGGTTAAAGACATCGGTCATTAATTTGGTGAACACATTACATCAACGCGGGGAAGAAGTGAATATCGATAATTTATCCCGTTCTTTCCAAGACGTTGCTGTGGGGATGATTGTTCATCGCGCTTGCCAGGCTGCTCAAGATTTCCATGTTGCTCAAGTCGTATTGGCGGGCGGCGTCAGCGCGAATTCTTATCTTCGTGCCCAAATGACGGAGCAGCTAAAAGATACGGGCATTGGTTTAATCATTCCACCTTTATGGTGCACGACGGACAATGCTGCCATGATTGCTAAAGTCGCTGAACATCTTTATCGAGAAAACGTATTCGCTCCATTGACGTTGGGCGTTGATCCCAACTGGAAAATCTCGGATTTTCGCCATTTTGATTGAAATTCGTAAAGTGTTCGTTATGATGAACGCAAAGGAGAATAGATATGCAAGAAAAAGCCATTTGTATTCGGGAACTTTATCAAGAACCAAAAGAACGAAAAGATATTGTCGTTGAAGGGTGGGTTCGGAATAATCGAAATTCTGGCAAAGTCGGATTTGTGACGTTACATGACGGCACTTGCTTTAAAAATTTGCAAGTAGTTTATAGCGCGGATTCTCCTTTCTTCGCGGAAGTCGCGAAATATAAAATGGGGAGTGCGGTCGAATTCCGCGGGGATTTGGTGTTAACCCCTAATTTACCTCAGCCTTTTGAACTGCATCCCACCAGTGCAAAACTATTAGGCGACGTCGCAGAAGATTATCCGTTGCAAAAGAAGAAAACCTCCTTCGAGTTCTTACGCGATGAAGCTTATCTTCGTCCGAGAACCAACACCTTCGATGCCGTTTTCCGGGTACGTTCTGTCTTGGCTTTAGGCGTGCATACCTTTTTCCAAGATCGCGGTTTTGTCTATGTTCATACCCCGGAAATCACCGCGAATGACGCTGAAGGGGCTGGGCAAACCTTTACCGTTATTACCAATGCAAAAGATCCGATCAATGATTTCTATGGTCGTCGCGCTTCCTTAACGGTCTCTGGCCAATTGCACGTGGAGGCCTTTGCCATGGCCTTTAAAGATGTTTATACTTTTGGCCCCACATTCCGTGCGGAAAAATCCAATACGCCGCGTCATGCTTCTGAATTTTGGATGATTGAACCCGAATTGGCGTTCGCTGATTTAGATGACGATATGGAATGCATTGAAAGCTGCATTAAATTCTTAATCCGTTGGACAATGGAACGTTGCCCTGACGAAATGGATTTCTTTGAGCGTTGGATTGCGCCAGGCGTGAAAGCAAAATTGCAACATGTCTTGGATACACCATTCCGTAAAATGGAATATACCGAAGGAATTCGTATCTTACAAGACGCCGTAAAAGCAGGCCACCAATTTGATAATAACAACATTTATTGGGGGATGGATTTGCAAAGCGAGCACGAGCGTTATTTAACCGAGCAAGTCGTTAAAGGGCCTTTGTTCTTAATCAATTATCCCAAAGAAATTAAAGCGTTCTATATGCGGGAGAACGATGATGGCAAAACCGTCGCTGCCGTTGATTTATTAGTACCGGGAGAAGGCGAAATCGTCGGGGGTTCTCAACGGGAAGAACGTTATGATATCCTCAAAGCGAAGATGGATAAGATTGGCAACACCAAAGGGTTGGAATGGTATTTGAACCTTCGCAAATACGGCGGATGCATCCATTCTGGCTTCGGTATCGGTTTCGATCGCTTATTGATGTATATCACCGGAATTTCCAACATCCGGGATACAGAGCCTTATCCAAGAACCTCTTCTGCCTTAAAATATTAATATGAGCGAAATGAATCCTTTTGAACCTCCAAAGCAAACCACACCTTCTCTTGATGCGAATTCAGCGCCTGTCTCTAAGACAGGAGAAGCTCTTTCTCTAGAAGAAAAAAAGAATCGTTCACGAAAACGGATTTTTTGGGTGTTCGTTGGCGTTGACATTGCTTTGTCTTTCGTTCTTCTTTACGCCATTATTGATTTATTCCTAAGTTAAAGGAGTAGCGGCGAGCCGATTTGGTGAGCCGCTTTTTAATTCACTAAAGCGCCTTAGCTAATGAGCTCAAGGCCTTCTTTCAGTGGCATCACAAAGAAAAAGTGGATAGAGCTTTTGCCCTTATCCACTTTTCATCTAACGGTTTATGTGATGACACACGGGAGATGATAGAGTCTAATCACTTCAGTTTGTGATTGCTTTTTAAGAAAAATTATTTGGACCCTACTTCGTGGCAATGGCGGCATCTTGGTTCGTAACTTTCTTCCGCCCCAACGACGACAACCGGCTCATCATAGGAAGCAGGAATACCATTGACGATTCGTTGCGTCATCGTGGCAGGCGCGCCACATTTGACGCATATGGCAGTTAATTTGGTGATGTCTTCTGCCTTAGCCATTAAATTTGCCACCACAGGGAAAGGCTCACCGCGGAAATCCATATCTAAGCCGGCACAAATGACACGGATGCCTTGATTGGCCAATAGGTCCGCAACACGGACGGCGTCCATGGAGAAAAATTGAACTTCATCAATGGCAACCGCATTCACCTTAGACACGTCATAATGAAGAATCTCGTTGACATCTTTGATCGGGATGGCTTTGACTTTATTTTTAATATGAGAGACAACATCCGTTTGGCTATAACGATTATCGATTTGGGGCTTAAAAACCAAATATTTCTTTTTGGCATAGTCCAATCGTCTTAATCGACGAATTAATTCTTCGCTTTTGCCGGCGAACATCGGCCCGGTGATGACTTCAATCCAACCCGGTTCATTGGTGATTTCCATAGACGACACTCTTTTCTTAATATAACAAAATCAAACATGGGGATTATAAAGGATTTCATCCTTTAACGGTACTAGCGAATCCATTTTCGTGCTTCGTCGCAATTCTTTTGAATCGCCATAAAGGCTTCGCTTAGATGTTTTCCGTCCACCAACATATGGGATACGGTGATATTCAAAGTTAAAACGTATCTTTCGCCTTTTTTCACATATTTGCCCCAACAGACTCTAGGGACGCTGGAATTGCTAGGATCATGATCCGGCAAGGGATGGGTCATGGAAGCAAAGTCAAGCCAAGGGACGCAAGTGATGTAATATTCGTCCATATCTTGGGAATCGTTATAGCCAGGACGGAGATGGGTTTCCTTTTTGATGGTTTCAATCTCTTGATGAACGCTTTGGTAGAATAATGAATAATCTTTGGTAGCCATCGCTCTACCATTATCGAAATCACCTAGATTTGTCATGACGGTGAAAGCGGGATTAATTTCATCGTACCGAATCACTTCCCCGCGGACGATTCGTTCCCGCATTTCGGGAACGGACTCCAACCCGAGATAAACCAAATAAAGGAGATTAATAAAGAAAGAGGTTTTCTTTTCGTGCGACACAGATAAAACCTCCGTGACATCCATCACGACATTAAAGCCATAACAAGGATTGGCAAACGTGCCAAAATATTCGTATATCCCCCGTCTTTCCCAGGTGGATACATCGATGATTTGACCTTTCATCAACGTTCTCCCTTTTCGTAAGGAATGCCTTCTGCTTTCGGGCAGCCCGATTTGCTGCGTGTCAAAATCAAAACCAAGATAACCACCGCGTAAGGAATGATGTTATAGAAATAACTTGGCAGATTTGCGGCGCTGATCCAAGAGATTTGAGATGACAAGACGCCCAAGCATTTTAAAAATCCGAAGAAAACGGCGCCTAGAGCAATGAAAAGAGGATTCCAATTGCCAAAAATCATGATGGCCAAAGCCAAGAAGCCTAAGCCGCCTACGCTGCTTTCGGCTGTCGTTGCCGCGCAAGTGGTGATGTAAGCAAAGCCGCCAATCCCTGCTAACGCACCTGAAATCGTCGCTCCCAAATAACGCATCCGGTAGACATTAATACCGACTGAAGCAGCAGCTTGAGGATGTTCGCCACAAGCTCTCAAATGGGTTCCGATTTTGCTCTTATAAAGCCAAACGGACAACAAAACATAAAGGATAACGATGATATAAGTCGAAATATAGATGTTATTGAAGAACAAGTCAAAAAACCAACCCATCGGTCCATCAAACGCTTGTTGGAAGGAAGGGGAATAAGAAGATTTCAGAATCACGAAATTCGCGCCGCTAAAAATTCGTTCACTGTTGAAAGATAGAAGCCCAATCATGCAAACAATCGCCGGAGCAATCATGTTTAATGCGGTGCCTTCGATCGTCTGATCGGCCTTGAGATTAATTGCCGCAAAGGATAAGAGGAGAGAAAATAACGCTCCGGCAGCGGCCGAAATCAATAAACAAACCAAAAATAGCCATTGAGCGTTTGCTAGAGCAGGATTACTTGCAATCACTAATTTGGCAACGATGGCGCCAGCGAATGCGCCAATCACCATCTCCCCATCCAAAGCAAGATTAATGATGCCGCTTCGCTCTGAGAAGACGCCTCCTAGTCCAACAATCATCAAGGGAATGGTGAATAGAATCGTTTGCTGAATAATAAATATGGCATCCATTATTTCTTTCCTCCTTCCTCGGATTGAGAATCGGACGGCTTCGTTACTGTGGTCTCTTCTTTTTGTTTTTTCGAAGAGAAGCAGCCTTGGAATTTTGCTCCGAATCGTTTGCATTTCCATCCGATATAGCCAAAATAGGAAACACCAAGTTTGTCGCGAATCCCTTGCGTCCGTTCAATTCGTTCACGGAAGAAGCGGGCGAAACCGGAAAGATAAACAATAACGGCGATGATGAGATCGGCGAAATATTTGTTATAACCAGCCTTTTGCAAGAAGGTACCAGAGGCAGAGAGATAGCGAATGAAGAGGGCGGCAAAAATCACTCCAATAGGATTGCAGTTGGCTAAGAATGCAGCAGGAATGCCGTCAAACCCATAGCTCGGCAATTCCTGATAAACGGATTGCCATTGCAATTCAATGTTCGGATTGAGGTAATAAAGAGATCCCGCCAAAGCGGCAAGACCGCCGGCGATGCCCATGGCAACCATGATGTAGAAACGATGCTTCATTCCGGCATATCGGGCAGCTTCTTTATTGTATCCGCATGCTTTCATCGAATACCCCAAAGTCGTTTTATTGAGAATAAACCACATCAAAACAGCCAATAAGACGGCTAAAATCAATCCCATGTCTAAATAGGAATTGTAAGTTCCGGAATGGAAGAGACGATCTAATCCCAGCGTAGGAGTATAGTTGCCAGTAACGGAAGGTTGAATTAAATAACCGGTTTTGCCTGCCCCTGTATTCATCAAATCAGGGCGGGCGCTAAAGACCCATGTGACAATGTTAGCGGCAATCCAGTTGGTCATGATGCAGGTGATCACTTCATTGATGCCAAAGAAGGCCTTCAAAGCGCCGGGAATCAAAGCCCATAGGATGCCCAATACGATTCCAACAAGGATAGCAAGTAACCACACCAAAATTCCTAAGCCACGATTGCCGGTCGTGTTAATTGACAAGGCCACTAGCAACGAGCCAAGTGTTCCCATCAAAAATTGGCCAGGAGCGCCGATGTTGAAAAGACCAGTTTTATAAGCGACAGCAACAGATAGGCCAGTTAAAATGAGTGGTCCCGTGTAGAAGAGCATTGTCCCAAACTGTGATGCGGCATAGCGTTTGGAAGAGAACGGTCCCGCTAAAAGCAAAGCAAATCCTTCTCCTGGGTCCGCATTCGCGAAGGAAGCGCAAATTAACATGATGAGAAAACCGCAAAGAATTCCAATGAGAATGGAAATCAAACTGGCTCCGGTCGAGCGAGCAAAAGGGGTTCTAACGAAGCGATAGAGAGGCTTCTTGTTTTCTTTGGCTTCACTCATTGTTGATTTCCTTTCCGGTCATCTCTTTTGGCACCGGCCATATAGAGACCAATTTCTTTGATGTTTGTCTTTTTTGGATCCAATTCACCGACGAGTTCGCCACCATGGATGACATAGATGCGGTCTGCTAAATTCATGATTTCATCCAATTCAAACGAAACCAAAAACACGGCGGTTCCTTTATCGCGGTCATGAATGATTTTCTTATGAATGTCCTCGATGGCGCCAACATCTAGGCCGCGAGTCGGCTGGCAAGCGATAAGCAAACAATGGGGACGGTCAAGTTCTCGCGCGACAATTGCTTTTTGTTGGTTCCCACCAGACATCGAACGAGCAATGGTCACCGATCCTTGGCCGGAACGAACGTCATAGCCTTCTATCAATTCATTCGCGTAATCGCGACGATCTTTTTTCTTGATGATGCCATGTTTGGCAAATTGTTTGTCTTTTGCCGTTTGTAAGACAAAATCCTCTTCTAAATTGAAGTCCAAAACCAATCCGTGTTTATGCCGATCTTCTGGGATATAGGACATTCCTAATTTGATTCGTTCATGGATAGAACGTCTCGTTACATTGACGCCGTTTATGATCACTGAGCCGCTTTCAATCGGCATCAATCCAGCAATGCCTTGAACTAACTCGTTTTGGCCATTGCCATCGATTCCGGCTAACGCAACGATTTCTCCTTCGCGCACGTCAAAAGAAACGTGATTGATCGTGTTCTTTTTCGTGTGATGGTCTCGCATGACTAAGTCTTTGACATCCAATATGGTTTTGCCTGGCTTAGCTTCCTCCTTGGCGACGGTGAAACTGACATTTCTTCCTACCATCATTTCCGCCAATTCTTCGATATTGGTGTCTTTTGTAGCAACCGTACCGATGCATTTTCCCTTACGAAGGACGGTACAGCGATCAGCAACCTCCATGATTTCATTCAATTTGTGAGAAATGAACAAAATGGATTTTCCTTCCTTTGCCAACGAACGCATGGTTTGCATTAAATCTTCAATTTCTTGAGGAGTTAATACGGCAGTCGGCTCGTCGAAGATTAAAATCTCGTTGTCGCGATAGAGCATTTTGAGGATTTCGGTTCGCTGTTGGATCCCAACGGAAACATCAGATACCTTTTTATCCAAATCTACGTGCAAACCATATCGATCCATCAAAGCGTTGACTTTTTCCCGACCTTTCTTTTTGGTGACAAAGCCAAGTCGGCTATCTTCTGCGCCAAGAATGATGTTGTCTAGCAGGCTAAAACATTCCACCAATTTGAAGTGTTGGTGAACCATGCCGATGCCTAAGTCCGTGGCATCATTGGGGCTTAGAATGGTGACCGGTTCTCCATCTTTATAAATGGTGCCGGAATCAGGCTGATACATGCCAAAAAGAATGCTCATCAAAGTGGATTTTCCTGCTCCATTTTCTCCGAGCAAAGCATGAATTTCACCTCGCCTTAATTGCAAAGTAACGTCATCATTCGCTCGAATGCCAGGAAAATCTTTGGTAATGTGCGACATCTCGATGACAATGTCTTCCTGTTCCATGGCTAGTCCTCCAGTTAAAGAATCGCCCCCCGGTTACCCGAGGGGCAAAAAAGATGAATGTAGATTACGCTTCAAAGGAAATAGTCGCGGCGGTAAGTTTTTCGTCAATGGCAGTCCAAACTTCCTGCGTGTTCATATTCTCTGGCGTTTTGGAATCGATGGTAATGCTTCCTTTCGCAATGCCATCGAAGAGGGTCTTATATTCTTCCTTAGTGAAGGTTTTGAAGCGCCAAGAACCATCAGCAGTTGGAAGACCCGTTGCGTTGTCAGCAGCGCCAAGTTTCGAAGTCTTGTCGGCAAGTTGAGCATCCCATTTGCCATCATAGAATTCGCCAAGGACTTTTTCGACAGAAACGGCGAGTCCTTTTGTCGCTGAAGTGATGATTTTTGGAGAGAGAGCGGCTTGGTCGGTATCGACACCAACAATTTTGGCGTTCTCGTAGCTTTGTGCGGCAGCAATGACAGAGTTCACCATGGAGCCACCGCAAGAGAATACCACTTCCGTCCCGGCTTTATACCAGCCCGAGATTTGAGTTTGAAGTTCTGTGCTTGCAGAGAAGCTTGAACCGTTTTTGAAGGACATCTTGTATTCGACCGTCTTGCCCATCGCTGTCGCAGCATCATTCGCCCCTTGGATAAATCCGTAAGAGAAACGGTTGCAAGCTGGGTTCGATCCGCCGCCGCCGAAAGTTCCGCCGAGTTTGGTGTAGCCTTCTTTGGTTACGGCATAGCCAGCCATGTAACCTGCTTCTTCTTCTTTATAAGAAATAGCGGTGATGTTCTTAAGACCGAGGTTCCAGCCATCGACGAAGACGAATTTCACATCGGGGTTAGCTTGCGCGACGTTTCTCATCGCTTTCTCTTGAAGGAAACCTGGTGCGACGATGACTTTGGCACCGTTCTCAATCGCGGAGTTCATTGCTGCTTCGCGGTCAGCATCGGTTGCTTTTGAACCATTTGCCGGCGCGTAATAGTTGTAAGCAATTTTGTGCGCTTCGGCGTATTTTTTGGCACCTTCATAGGTTCCTTGGTTGAATCCGCCATCCATTAATTGGCCGACATCGGTAACGACGGCAATTTCTACCGGTTCCTTATTCTTGTTGCAACCGGCAAGAATGCTTGCGGTCAACAAGGCGCTGGAGAGAAGAATAAAACTCTTTTTCATGATAACGACAGGGGCTCCTTTTTCCCTTTCTTAGCAAAAAAGAAAAGACGGCAAATCTCTTCGAAAAAAATCAGATGAGTTTTTCATGATTCCGTTTCATTATCTTTTTTGCAAGACTATTGTAACCATAAAAAGGAAAAATGGTAACGTTCTTTTACGAAATCGCTTTTAAAGAAAAAACAAAATTGCTAGAAACAAAGAAAACATCGAGATCATTTTTAATCATGCAACGATTAAATGAAAAAGAAATTTTATTGAGGATGAATGGAATTGTTATTTGTAGGCGCAGAAGAGCTTTCTGACGGGAAAGGGTTTTTGCCTTGCTTTACATCATCAAAAAAATTGAAATCATCCAAAGATTTTTCAAAGACGGTGTGGCATCGTTTGTTTAAGCGAATCGCGCGGGCAAGATAAGCTTGGGTGTTTATGGCGTACCAAACGATGGCAACTAACCATAAGGGAACCAATAAGTAAGAACCCCAATAAGCATTGACCCAATGAGGCGAACTGATTAAATCCGGCCATCGTGATAAAACGCGCACTCCCCAAACGACGGTGTGGCAATTCTCATTGCTCCAATCGAAATTGAATAATAAGGTAGAAAATTCCCCAAAATAATTTCGTGCCCAAGAATGATCGATTGCCGAATAGATTATCCAAACGAGCAAAGAAGCAATCGCAACGAAAAAGGGAATGAGATTTGCCTTCACATATAGACGATTGTTCTTCTTCCGTCCATATTTCCGTAGTTGTTCAGGAGATTGAATGACGCGATAGACTACCGCATCATGAATTTCATAATCCATTCTTCCTTCGAATCGAACGGAGACAAAACGGATGAGCCAGCCAAGCAATCCCACGACGATAAACAAAAGAATTAAGACGAATAACAAAACAACGAGTAACTTCTTGTCGTTGTCGGTAAGGGTAAAATCAACGAGGGAAGGAATGATCATGTTGGGTTTCCTCCTTTCGTGGAATCATCTAATAAAGCGGAGATATCTTGGGGTTCTGCAAGGGGATCTTGTGAGGCGGCAGAGACATCTATGGCAGCGTTAGAAGGAGAAACAGGCATGTCAATTGGCGGATTAGAATTAGGATAAGAAGCTGGTTGGACGGAACCAGGCTGCGGCGACGGCGTCTGAGGTTGTTGCGGGTAATAATTTTGCTGAATATAGACTTGGTTATTCGGTGCAGGAGTTCCTTGAGGGGTGGCAGAGTGAGTAGAAGCATAAGCCTGAGCCGCTTTGATTTCTAAGACTTTTTTATCTTCTGGCAATTCTTCAAAAAATGTCTTCTCTCCACGGAAAAAACGAATCAAGCCTTGTAAGTCTTTGAAGATCAACACAAAAAGACCATACACCATCGCGACAGCAAGAATGGCAAGCAACAACGGCGAAACAAAAAAGTAAAGCAATCCCAGTCCGAAGTTCTTTAATGCTTTCTTCATGCCTTCGTTTTCCTTTCTCGGTGTTTCAATGATAAAACGGAAATCCCTTCCGATAAAGAAAGGGATGCAAAAAAGGAGAGAAAGAGAAGTGGGGCTACTTCTTTAGGCAAAAACGCATAAAACGCGGCAGAAAGATAGAAGGAAAGAAGCAAAAGCAATCCCAAAATCAAATAAACCCACCAGGAATTAGGTGAAAACAAGACCATTAGGCTAACAACCGAAAAATAAATGGCCCACATGGCAATCAAATAGCCCCAAGTAGGAGAAAGAAATGCAACCCCAAACGCGAGACAAGAAAATCCCAATCCCAATCCGATTCCTATTGATATACCTACATTTTTTCTTTCTATTTCTTCCCATCGGCCTAAAATGCCGAAAATCAAGAAAAAGGAAATCCCACTTTCAATGAATCCTTCCACCATCAAAAAAGCTGGTAATAGTCGCTTTATCGTTTCATGATTCTCCCAAGGCAACAATGCCGTAACGGTGTCTAGCACTTCAATGCCGTAAATCAAATGGAGTAACGGAATGGAAAGGGCATTTAATCCTAATGAAAGACAAGAAGTGAGAAAAATGAGCCAAACGGAAGGGAAATTCTTAGCAAGGCAAAAACCAAAAAGCAAACCGCTCCAAAAAGCAGGAAGAATGAAAAACAATGTGCTGGTAAGTTGATAACAGGTGGCACTGATTATGACTAACGTTCCGGCAATGCCGTAAAGAGGCAAATAAGAAGGTTTTAGATAATAAGCTGTTAATGCGGTTAACACTGGTAAGAGCAAGACCACAAAAAAAGAAGAGATAGGGACAAAGGTAGAAAGCAAAGCAAAGGCAGTAACTAAAGCAATAGACAACCCTATCCAGGCTAGGTTTTGTGTTGGCGTTATGCGAGGAGAGAAGTGCTTCATCCATTTTGTATTATAACGGAGAGAAGAAATAAATTAGGGAATTTTTGCCTTTTTGTGTGGAAAGAAACGATGGCTTTTCCTTTATGGAAAAATCACTTCATAGTAAGATATTGAAGAAAGATTGAATTATGGATTTTGCTTCTCTTTTAAATGACAAACAGCTTGCTGCCGTAACCACAAAATCTCCCTTTGTGCGGGTGATTGCCGGCGCCGGTTCAGGCAAGACGCGCGTATTAACTTACCGCATCGCTTATTTAATCACCCACGACCGGGTAGACCCTCATCAGATTTTAGCCATTGCCTTTACCAATAAGGTGGCGCAAGAAATGAGTCACCGTGCCACTGAATTGGTAGAGAAAGTAACTGGCCATTCCACCGCGTTAGCAATCGCCACCTTCCACGCATTTTGTGCCCGCTTTTTACGAATTGAGCACGCTGCTATCGGTTACCCTGCGAACTACACCATTTATGATGAAGACGACCAAGCGAATCTGGTACGTAATTGCGCTGCTGAATTGGGCTATAAGAAAAGTGACGATATCACCAAAAGTGCATTAAGTTACATTCGCCGTAACAAAGGGGCAGGACGTTATCCCGTGGATATCACATTAGGCCCTGGTGCTTTAGATGATGAGAAAACGTGTCACAAAATTTATACGCTTTACGAAAGCAGAAAGACGGCTTCTTTTGCCTTCGACTTCGACGATTTGCTTTGTCAAACCATTCTTTTATTGGAAAATGACGATGAAATTCGTGATCATTGGTCACATCGTTTTTCTCATATTTTGATTGATGAATTTCAGGATACCAATGATGTTCAATACCATTTGTTGCGGCTTTTAAGCACGCCTGAAACTTCTGTCTATGTGGTTGGCGATCCGGACCAAACGATTTATACCTGGCGGGGAGCCAATCAAAAAATCATTTTGAATTTCGATAAAGATTATCCGAATGCTGAGACCATTATTTTGAATGAAAATTATCGCTCGACCAAAACGATTTTGGCAGCTGCAAACCGCTTAATCGCCCATAACAAAGATCGTTTGCCGAAAGATTTATTCACCAATGGGGCAGAAGGCGAAGCAATTACGACTTATATGGGCCCGCGGGTGGAAGATGAAGCAGATTGGGTAGCCCGTAAAATCATGGAACTCGCTTCCCAAGAAAAAACCGCGGATGGCAAACCCCGTTATGACAACATTGCTGTGCTATATCGTTCCTCTTATGTCACGCGTTCCCTTGAACAAGCGTTAAAAGACCGGACCATTCCGTATCGGATTTATGGCGGCATGCGCTTCTATGAACGCGAAGAAGTGAAAGATCTCTTGGCTTATTTTAATTTGATGTATAACCACGAGGACGATATTGCCTTCGAACGAATTGCGAATAAACCCGAACGAAGCGTTGGGGACACTTCTATCGTTCGGATTCGTAGCGAGGCCCATAGCCATTCTTTGTCGGAATATAACTATTTACTTCAAATCGATAAATACCGGGAAGAAAGTAACGTCCCTACCCGTTCTCTTACGGCTTTAACACTTTTGATCCAAAAGATGGAAGATACGCGCAAACGCTTAGACGAGAATCTGGAGACTTATGCTTCTGTTTTAAAAGATTTCGTGACCGGCATTGACTATTACGAATATTTAAAACGCAAACAAAAACCGGACGAGGATCGCATCGGTAACGTGAATGCCTTATTTGACGATATCGATCATTTCTTGACCACAAATCCAGAATCCTCTTTTCAAGAATATTTGCAAAACGTTTCCTTGCTTAGCGCCCAAGACGATATCGATAATTCTAATCACGTTACTTTAATGACCATTCATGTTGCCAAAGGGTTGGAGTTTGACAATGTTTTTATCTTCGACATGGTGCTAGGCGTCTTCCCTTCTAACCGCGCTTTGTCAGAAACTGGACGAAACGGAGAAGAAGAGGAAAGACGCTTGGCCTATGTTGCTATGACGCGCGCCAAGAAGCGTCTCTTTTGCAGTTGCAACAGCAGCTACAGTTACAACACGGATTCCCATGGTGTTCCCTCCCCTTATTTTGAAGAAGCTGGCCTAAGATTAAATAAATCAGGGGCCTTCTTCTCCGATTACGATTGGTCAGGGAGAAATAAGAGTCGTTATGGGAATGAATCTCGTTCTTATTCCTCTTCTTGGGATGACCGGTGGACAAGAGACGAAGAGCCGGATATTACCGACGATTGGAACGTCCCTTCGTCCTCGCCACGCGCTCCTGCCCCAAAGCCGTCTGGTCCAAAAACGAATGGCATCAAGGATTGGCGCGTGGGAGAACGTTGCCATCACGAAAAATTTGGCGATGGAACGATTGGAGCCGTATTAGATGGCAACATCATTCGGGTTCGTTTCGACGATGGACAAGTAAAAACATTGCTCGGGTCTCACCCGATGTTATCGCGGATTAAATCCGTAGGAGGAGACGCATGACCGTACAAGAAGCTGCGAAACGTGTGCAAGAACTGACTACGTTGTTAGAACGCTATAACTATGAATATTATGTCTTGAACCAATCTTCGGTGAGCGATGCCGAATTCGATCGGTTAATGAACGAGCTTCGCCTTTTAGAAGCTGAGTTCCCTGCCTTAAAAAGCAAGAACTCTCCTACTCAGCGTGTCGGCGGAGAAGTTCAATCCGAATTTAAGAAAATCCCCCATAAAAGACTGATGCTTTCTTTAGGTAACGTTTATAACGAAGAAGAAATGCGTGCCTGGGATAAGCGAACAAGAGATGCGCTTGGCGTATCAGAAATCGAATATATGGGCGAAGTCAAAATCGACGGCCTTGGCATGTCTTTGATTTACGAACATGGCGAATTCCAATATGCGGTGACGCGTGGGGATGGTGTCATGGGAGAAGACGTGACGGCAAACGTAATGACCATTCGTTCTATCCCGATGCACGTGAAAGAAATGCGTTCTTTTGAAGTTCGTGGCGAAGTTTATATGCCGAAAGCTTCATTAGAAGCAACCAATGTGGATCGGCGATTGAGAGGCGAAGCAGAATTCGCGAATTGCCGTAACGCCGCCGCCGGTTCCATTCGTAATTTAGATCCGAAAGTCGCCGCATCGCGGAAGCTTGATGCGTTTTGGTATTATTTGGTCAATGCTAGAGAACTCGGGTATCACGTTCATTCTGATTCCTTAAATTATTTGGATTCTCTTGGCTTTAGGACCAATCACGAAAGACGAGTGCTGCACGGGATTGAAGAAGTCATTGCGTATATGCGGGAATACCAACAAAAACGTCCTTCTTTACCCTATGACATCGATGGATTGGTATTCAAAGTCAACAATATCGATGATTATGACCGCTTAGGCTATACGGCGCGAGAACCAAAATGGGCCATCGCCTATAAATTCCCGCCAGAAGAAGTCACCACGAAATTATTGGACATCGTAATTACCATCGGTCGTACGGGAAGAGTCACTCCGAACGCCGTTTTAGAACCAGTACGTGTGGCTGGATCCGTCGTCCAACGAGCAACATTGAATAACGAAGACTTCATTCGTGAAAAAGGTTTGATGATCGGTGACGTGATTGGATTACATAAAGCAGCAGATGTTATCCCCGAAGTCACCGGGCCGATTCTTTCCAAGCGAGACGGAACTCAAATTCCATGGGTGATGCCAACAAATTGCCCTGTCTGCGGCCATCCATTAACCAAAGTAAAAGGACTTCATTATTGCCTCAATCCAGAATGCGGCTCTCGTAAAATCGAAAGCATGATTCATTTTGCGTCTCGTAACGCCATGGATATTGATGGCATGGGAGAACGCGTTGTCGAAGAATTATTCGGAGAAGGCTTTTTGCGTGATATTCCCGATTTCTACCATTTGATGGACCACGCAAGCGAAATCAAAGCGCTGGATGGTTGGAGCGACAAATCCATCAATTCTTTGTTAGATGCCATCGAAGAATCCAAAAAGCGTTCCTTAGAGCGGCTCCTCTTTGGCTTAGGAATTAAAGAAGTCGGAGAGAAGATGGCGAAGGTTTTAGCGCGCCGTTATAAGCACTTAGATGCCTTAAAAGTGGCGTCGGAAGACGAATTGCTCCAGATCAAAGATGTGGGCCCGGTTGCCGCCCATAGCATCGCTTCTTTCTTTGCTGATCCAAAAAATCTTGCCGAAATTGAATCGTTACGGCAAGACGGCGTTAACTTTGACTATTTGGGAACCGATACCATTGATGTGAATTCGTATTTCTATGGAAAGACAGTCGTATTAACTGGTACATTAACACAATATACTCGCCAGCAAATGACGGATATCTTAGAAGGGATTGGCGCCCATTGCGCAGGCTCCGTTTCCAAAAATACGGATATTGTGATTGCCGGGCCTGGCGCCGGATCGAAACTCGACAAAGCCCAAGAGCTTGGCATTGAGGTCATGGACGAAGCGACCGCGATTAACCACCTTCATCGCACAGGGCAATAATTTTTGTCCTCCGCCTCCTTTTTCTGCCTATGGTAAAGAGAGAGGAGGCTTTTTCTTTTGGAAGCATTTGTTTGCCCTCGTTGCGGAAATCGAGAAGAACGATATATCGGATACCGAAAAGGAAAACCTTATTGTCGACGATGTATCGCGTTTCAAGGCGTAGAAGTTAAGCCTTCTGATGCAAAACCCAAACCCGTCCCTTTAACGTTGCATTATTCTTTATCTAAGGAACAAGAAAGGATATCCACCCAACTTCTTTCTAACTTTTGTCACGGGATAGACACACTAGTTTATGCCGTATGTGGAGCTGGCAAAACCGAGATGGTTTATGGCGTTCTTTCCTATGCGGTGGAGCATGGCCTTCGTGCAGGGTTTGCCATTCCACGTAAAGACGTTGTGATCGAACTCTTTTGGCGGCTTAAAGACGCATTTCCTAAAAACCATATCGTTGCCGTTTATGGTCAACACACAGCCGTTTTAGAAGGAGATATTGTGATTTTAACCACGCATCAGCTATATCGTTACCCTCAATATTTCGATTTGCTGGTAATGGACGAGATTGATGCCTTTCCGTATCAAGGCAATGATACTTTGATTTCTTTGTGTCAAAGGGCGATTCGTGGACATCTTATCATGATGAGCGCAACGCCGTCTTTGGCTTTGCAAAAGCAATATCAAACGGAACCTCAAAAGGCGTTGCTTGAATTACGAACGCGTTTTCATGGCAAGCCAATCCCCGTGCCGCGAATCAAATTGTTGCCGCGCTTAGGGCAGTGGATTTATGCCGCTTTTTTATTAAAGCGTTATCAAAAAGAAGGCAAACCTTGTTTGCTTTTTGTTGCGACCAAAGAACAAGCCGAATCGTTTTACCGTTTCCTGTCTTTTTGGGTAAAAAATGGCAACTATGTTCATTCTGCAAGAGAAGATAGAGAAGACATCATTCGTCTCTTTAAGCAACAAAAATACAGTTATTTAGTTTCGACTTCCGTGTTAGAACGCGGCGTCACAGTGAAAAAGTTACAAGTGATATTGCTTTCAGCAGATGAATCATCCGTTTATTCTTCTTCCGCCTTAATTCAAATGGCGGGAAGGGCGGGACGGAAGTGGGATGCCCCTAAGGGTGACGTATGGTTTTTGGCAGAGGAAGAAAGCGAGGAAATGAAACATGCCGTCGACGAGATCCGTTATTGCAACACCTTTTTGTAAAGTATGCTTTGCTCCCATTCGCACTTTCGATTTTGTGAGCTTTTGGGATCCTCATCCTTTGTTGTGTGGAAAATGTCGCGCCGCCATGGCGCCATTTTGGCATCACGAAACAATAGGAAAATGGAAGGCGTTTTCTCTTTATGAATATCACGAAATGATCCAAACGATGCTTTATCAATTGAAAGGATGCGGGGATTATGAGATGGCTAAAACGTTTTTGCATGATTATGTGCCTTATTTACGTTGGCGTTTTCATTCGTTTGTTTTGGTTCCTGCACCGTCTTATCAAGCGCGGGAAGAAGCGCGTGGTTTTAACCAAGTCGAAGCCATATTTGAAGAACTAAGACTTCCTTTTTGCCATGCGATTATGAAGACAAGCGACGTAAAACAGGCGGATTTGCATTGGAAAGAACGGCAAGAGATTGGAAAATATTTGATTTGGAATAAAACCGTCAATGTAGCAGGGAAGCGAGTCTTATTCGTGGATGACCTATTAACCACGGGGGCGACAGCAAAAGCCGCTTGCCATCTTTTAGAAAAACACCAAGCGAAGGAAATTCGTATCTTGGCGATGGCACGAACGCCAAAAAACAAAGAAAATGCAAAAATCCCCTAGAAAAAGCCATTCTTTTTATGAGAATACGAAAAATCATAACGAAAAAGTTAGCGGCAATGGGTGTAAAATGCTTTTTGATGTCGTTTGATTACCATCTATGGTAATGGTAGAATGGCAAAGATTGAGATAGGGAGTTTATCGTGGCGAACATCATCGAAAAAATATTTCATCTCGAAAAACGAGAATTGAACAAGTACTATCGCGAATCCGAAGCCGTCATGCAATATGACGAAGAAATGAGCAAACTGACGGACGATCAGCTGCGGGCGAAGACCAAAGAATTTCAAGAGAAATTAAAAAACGGAGCCAGCGTAGAATCCATCAAATACGAGGCATTTGCTGTAGCGCGAGAGGCTGCATGGCGTGTTTTGCATCAAAAGCCATTCCAAGTCCAGATTATCGGCTCTTTGGTTTTGAATAACGGCGACATCGCCGAAATGAAAACCGGTGAAGGTAAAACTTTGACGGCGACGATGGCAGTTTATTTGAACGCTTTGACGGGGAAAGGCGTCCATGTTGTTACGGTGAACGAATATTTGGCTTCGCGTGACGCGGATTGGATGGGCCAAATCTACCGTTTCTTAGGATTAAGCGTTGGCGTAAACTTGGCTTCAAAATCCGCTGCTGAAAAACGAGAAGCCTATGCTTGCGACATTACCTATACCACGAACTCCGAATTGGGATTTGATTATCTCCGTGACAATATGGCACCGAACCTCGATGGTCGGGTCTTGCGCGGTCTTCATTTCGCAATCGTAGATGAAGCCGACTCTATTTTGATTGATGAATCTCGTACTCCTTTGATTATTTCCGGCGGTTCTAGAACTGCCGCATCGCAATATCAAGTTGCTGATCGCTTTGTAAAGTCATTAAAGAAAGATGTGGATTTCACGATTGATGTGAAAGAAAAAACTTGTTCTTTAACGGATGAAGGGAACAACAAAGCTGAACGGATGTTTGGCATTCGTAACCTTTATGATCCCGAATATCAAGATTTGGTCCACCGGATTCATCAAGCGTTAAAAGCAAATTACATCATGGCTCGCGATGTCGAATACATGGTGGATAAAGATCACACAATCCAATTGATTGACCAATTCACTGGCCGTATTATGCCTGGCCGTGAATATAACGACGGCCTTCAACAAGCCATCCAAGCCAAAGAAGGCGTGGAAATTAAACAAGAGACTGTTGTCTTGGCCACCATTACTTATCAGAACTTCTTCCGTCTTTATGAGAAACTTTCGGGTATGACTGGTACCGCTAAAACGGAAGAAGAGGAATTCGAAACCATCTATAACATGAAGGTTATCGTGATTCCGACAAACCGCCCAGTGGTTCGTATCGATGCGCCGGATTATGTCTTCGCAACGCATAACGAGAAATTGGCCGCTTTAGTGAAAGCGGTGAAAGAACGTCACGAGAAAGGACAACCGATTTTGATTGGTACAGTCTCCGTTGAATCGAACGAAGAGATTTCTGCTTTATTAACCAAAGCAGGCGTTCCTCACGAGGTTTTAAACGCGAAAAACCAAGCACGTGAAGCAGAAATTATCTCCCACGCTGGTGAAAAAGGCGCCGTAACTTTAGCCACTAATATGGCAGGCCGTGGCACCGATATTAAGTTGGGCCCGGGTGTCCGTGAATTGGGCGGACTTTGTGTTTTCGGAACGGAACGACATGAATCCCGTCGTATTGATAACCAGCTTCGTGGCCGTTCTGGCCGTCAGGGCGATCCCGGCTTCTCCCGTTTCTTCATTTCCTTTGATGATGAATTGCTCCGTCGTTTTGCCCCAGAGAATTTGAGGCAGCAATTCCAAAAAGGCTCCGATGGCGAACCGATCGAATCGCGTATGCTCACCAACGCCATCACCAATGCGCAAAAGCAAATTGAAGGCAAAAACTTCGATATTCGTAAGAACTTGAAGGATTACGATGATGTTTTAGCCAAACAAAGAGACATCATTTATAAACGCCGTGATGCGATTTTGATGGCAGATGATATCGTTGATTTAGTTCGCGATTTCTTCCATCAGACTGGTCAATTCTTGGCCAAGCAATCCATCGATAAGAATTCCGGCCTTGAAATTGTGAATGGCGAGGCTTTAAAACGCATCGTCGAGCCACAATTCTTGCCAGCAGGTTCTATTGATGCGAACGCTTACGATGGCGCGCAAGTTGAAGAGGCCGGCGAAGATATCGGCGATATTCTTTATGCGCGGTATTTGGAAAAACGGAAAACCTGGCCAGCAGAAGAAGCGGATCGCATTGAACGTCAAATCGCCTTGCATGTTATTGACCGTAATTGGCAAGGTCATATTGATACGATGTCACATCTCCGTGACGGCATTAGCTTACGGAGCTATGCGCAAACCAATCCGCTTCAGGATTACGTCAATGAAGGTTACGATTTGTTTGCTGAAATGAACACCAAGGCTGCTGTTGATACGGCATTAAATCTCTTGAATGTGCGCTTGGTCAAAAAGGCGCCAGAGCAACCTGCCGAAGCGCCTGTAGAGGCACCAAAAGCGGCTGTCGAGCAAAAAACAGAGACGCAATCGATTGCCAAACCGGCTCCGACACCGGCAGAACCCGCCGCTCCATCTGTTGCTGCAAAACCTGCCGCTTCTGTAGCAGCTTCGCAACCGAATGTAACCCCTCTTCCTCATCCGTCTTACCATCCCGAACCGTTACAAGAACCAACGCCTGACATGGATCCGGATGCGCGTCTTCGCTTAGCTGAGTCCAATCTCCGACGGGCAGACCGCGCTGTCATTGGTAACGAAGCTTATGCGCGCGTCATTCAGGAATACAATGATGCCGTAGCGGCAAAAGAAGAAGCCGATAAGAACAAGAAAAGTGAATAATAAAAGGAATATATGAAAGAGCTAGTCGAATTAAAACAAACAGCCCAAGAATTGGGCAAGCTTGTCTCGCAGCTCGGTGACTCTCTTTGACCTCGCCAAGCTGAAACAAGAAATTGAAACTTTATCCGCCGAACAAAACGAAGAAGGCTTTTGGAGCGATCAACGCGCTGCGCAAGCCAAAGTGAGTCAACTAAATGACCTCCGTGCCAAAGTCAGCGGGTATGAATCTGTGCAAGAAGATTACGCTGCCATTCAGGAATTGTTAGGCGATTCTTCTGCGAATGAGCCGGATATGAGAGGCCTCATTGAAGAAACAGAAAACACTTTAGCAGAAAAAGTGCACGAACTCAGAAACACGTTGCTATTTACCGGTGAATATGATGCTTTAAATGCAACCTTAGAAATTCATCCTGGCGCCGGCGGAACCGAAGCACAGGATTGGGCTGACATGCTTTTCCGCATGTATGGACGTTGGGCAGAAAAACATGGGTTTAAATGGCAAGTTTATTCCTATGAACCCGGAGAAGAAGCCGGACTTAAAAGCGCGATGGTTAAAATTTCCGGCCATAACGTTTATGGATTATTAAAAGGTGAAAAAGGCGTCCATCGTCTTGTCCGTATTTCTCCTTTTGACGCAAACGCTCGTCGCCACACTTCTTTTGCTTCGGTGAACGTTGTTCCTGAATTTGGCAAAGTGGCTGACGCCGTGATTGATCCAAAAGACCTCCGTGTCGATACCTTCCGTAGCGGTGGTGCTGGTGGACAAAACGTCAACAAAGTCTCTTCTGCCGTCCGTATTACTCATATTCCGACCGGAATTGTGGTGCAGTGCGAAATTGAACGTTCTCAATTGTTTAACAAGCAAACTTGTATGGAAATGCTTGCAGATAAATTGATGCAACGCAAACTTGAAGAACGCGATGCCAAAATGAAATCCATCGTGGGCGAACAAAAGAATATTGAATGGGGTTCACAAATCCGTTCTTATGTTTTTTGCCCTTACACCATGGTCAAAGACAATCGGACCGATTATTCTACCGCTGATGTTTATGGCGTGATGGATGGTGATTTGGACGGGTTTATCTTTGCTTATTTAGAGCTTTTGGCCAAAACAGGCAAGGCTTCAGCCTAGCCTGTCTATCGCCTTTTAAGGCGATTTCGTTTACAATGAATGAAGGATGATGCTTGCATCGTCCTTTTCCATTATGAAAGAGTCATTTCGTAAATTTAGTCATAGCAAACCCTATCAAATAGGGGCTGATATTTTGCTGGTTTTGCTAGGTTGTGCGCTCTATGGTTTTGGAGACGCCGTCTTTTTAACGCCATGGTCTGTCATTTCTGGGGGCGTCGCTTCCGTTGGTATTTTATTGGATCATTTATTAGAGCCGATCATTCATTTTTCTATTGCGGATATTGTGGTTGCGGTGATGCAAGTAGGCCTATGGATTTTAGGTCTTATCATCATGGGTAAGAAATATTCTTTAAAAACGGCATTGGCGATGATTGCCTATCCCCTTTTCTATGCTTTATTCTTCCGACTCAAAATCGGTGAAGCCATGGGCTTTGCCGAAATTTATCCTAAAGATGGCGAATATGTCGCTTCAAATTTAGTGTTATGCGCCGTTTGTGGCGGCATTTTAGACGGGATTGGCGTGGCCTTGGCTTATTTAGGACATTCGTCAACGGGCGGCTTTAATGTCGTGTCTAGCATCTTAGCCAAATTCACTTCTTTAAAGGAAGATGTATCTAGTTTTCTTATCGACGCTACTTTGATTTTGCTGTCCGCTTTAATTCGAATGGGAGAAAATCACATTTGGATCAATTGCTTAGGCGGCATTTTATCCGCGTTGGTTTGCTCTATGGCCATCCAATTTATCTATATCAATGCCGATCGTTATTTAATCGTGGATGTCGTCTCAACGAAGTGCGATCAAATCGCCCAATATGTTTTCAATGACTTAGACCATACCGTTACTTATATTGATGCGGTCGGGGGATATACCGGCGAGAAACGAAAACTCATGCGTGTGATTATCAACAAGTCAGAAGAAGTGGATTTGACGCATGAAATTGCGAAAATTGACCCGGTTGCTTTTGTTTCTATCACCAAAGCAAAATCCATTAATGGCGAAGGGTTCGCTCCCTTTCCTACGCGTCGACCGATAAGAAAAAAGAAAAAGGAACAGCCTTCTCATGAGGAGAACAACGATGAGAAATGATGCCTCACATCCGTTTCATTTGGTCGCGCCTTACGCTCCTACTGGCGATCAACCAGAAGCGATTCGGGAAGCGTTAGAAGGAGTGGCGGCAGGGAAGTCACTTCAAGTCATTAAAGGAGCGACAGGAACAGGAAAAACCTTTACGATGGCGAACATCGTTTCTGCCTTGAATCGTCCCACTTTGGTTTTGGTACACAACAAAACTCTAGCTTCTCAGCTATATGGCGAATTCAAATCGTTGTTCCCTGAAAACCGTGTGGAATATTTTGTTTCAAACTTTGATTTTTACCAACCAGAAGCCTATGTTCCCAAAACGGATACTTACATCGCAAAAGATGCGATGATGAATGAAGAGATTGAACAACTTCGTACCTCTGCCGTGAATTCGATTCTTGAACGCCGCGATACTATCTGCGTGGCTTCGGTAGCGGCCATTTATGGTTTGACGGATCCAGAAGAATATGCCGGCCTTGTCTTTGAAATTCGCCAAGGCGAAACATTGGATCGTCAGAAGTTTTTTTCTCGCCTTGTGGATTCCCAATACACACGGAACAACTTTGATTTGAATCCGGGAAACTTCCGCGCACATGGAGACGTGATTGATATTTGCCCGATGGCCGCCAGCGATTATTATTTGCGGATTGAATGCTTTGGGGATGAGGTAGAACGCATTTCAGAAATCGATAAAACCACCGGGGAACTCCATCGTTCTTATGCAACCTATCCGATTTATCCTGCTTATGACCATGCCTCAAGTCGCCAGCGAATTGAAAAAGCATGCGAACGTATTTCTCAAGAATTGGATGAACGGCTTGCGTTCTTCCGTCAGCAAGGAAAATTGTTGGAAGCGGAACGTTTAGAAATGCGAACCAGGCAAGATATGGAATCTTTGCTGGAGTTTGGCCGTTGCCCCGGAATTGAAAATTATTCCGCGCCAATTGATGGGCGACAACCTGGACAGCGCCCATTCTGCTTAATGGATTATTTTCCAAAAGATTATTTGCTACTTGTAGATGAATCCCATGTCACCTTCCCACAAATAAGAGGCATGTTTTTCGGCGATCAAAGTCGTAAAAAGACATTGGTTGAATATGGTTTCCGCCTTCCGAGCGCTATGGATAATCGCCCGCTAAATTTTTCCGAATTCGAATCGCTTATGCCGTCTAACGTGATTTGTACTTCCGCGACGCCAGGTCCCTATGAATTAGACCGCGCTAATCATCATGTGATTGAGCAAGTGATTCGTCCAACCGGGTTGTTAGATCCGGAAATCGAAGTTCGTAAACCATTGGGACAAATTGATGACATCCTTCACGAAATTCATGAACGGATAGCCAAAAACGAGCGGGTTATGATTGTAACTTTGACCATCCAAATGGCCGAAGATCTTACCGCTTATTTAAAAGGAGAAGGCATTAAAGTAACCTATCTTCAAAATGAAACCAAGACATTGGAGCGAACGGAAATCATCTATCAATTGCGGAAAGGAAAATACGACGTTCTAGTTGGTATTAACTTGTTGCGCGAAGGCTTAGATATTCCTGAGGTTTCTTTGATTTGTGTGTTAGATGCCGATAAGGAAGGGTTTTTGCGTTCTACCACATCTTTGATTCAAATTGCTGGGCGTGCTGCCCGTAATGCGCATGGCAAAGTGATTTTCTATGCCGATCGCATTACGGATTCTATGAAAGAATGCATGGATGAAACGGCTCATCGTCGCGCCATCCAAAATGCTTATAACGAAAAATATGGTATTGTGCCGACCACCATTATCAAAGAGTTAAGGCCACCATTATCCAATTCAGAAGACGAAGAAGCGGAGCTAGCAAAGACAGTTTCTCATCATGCTTCACGCAACGAATTAACCAAACAAATTCAACGGATGGAAAAAGAAATGCGCGCTGCCGCGAAAGAATACGATTTTGAACGGGCAGCAGAAATCCGCGATGCCATTTTGGAAATCAGGGCATCGCTCGACAAATAGATGTCTTCCCGATTACAATAGGCATTGCTGGAAACGAGAATGCAAGAAACAAGCGATACTTCTATCCCTCTTTTGGTTTGTGGAGACCGTCATTGCCTTGATGGTTTAATTATTTTGCTTATCAGCGCGAGCAAACAGACCAAACGTCCTCTTCGCGTGTTTTTGATGACGGGTTCCTTCCAAACCAAACGAAAACAATATCAAGCCTTTCGTCCCGATCAGATTGCGTTTGCTCAAAGTGTCTTACAAGAACATAGCCCTTTATCTACCTTGACTTGCTTAGATGAGACCAAGGAATTGAACGATGGCTTTGCTTCTTCCTCGGTTTATAACAGTAAATTCTCTCCTTATGCTTTAATGCGTTTATTTACCGATTGTCATCCTGAAATGGGGGATCGAGTTCTGTATTTAGACTTGGATGTTGTGGTAACGGGGGATTTAGAGCAGATTTATTCTTCCGATTTGCATGGCCGATCTTTAGGTATGGTGAAAGATGAAGTGGGTTCCCATTGGTTAGGCAAGAATTATTGCAACTCTGGCGTTTTATTGATGGACACTGCTAAAATCCGGGAAAATCACGGATTCGAAAAAACGCGAGATCATTTGGCTCATCGTTTCTATTTCATGCCAGATCAAACCGCGATTAACCGTGTATTTAAGGGAGATATCGCGTTGCTTTCCCCACGTTTTAATGATCAACATTATCTTCATCCTGATACCGTGGTTCGCCATTATTGCAAATGGTATCGCTTGAAATCCGGTTGGCGCGATGTCACGGCCAAGCCATGGAATCAAGCGCGGTTTGAAAAGATTTATGGTCCTAAGACGCATCAAGAAGTACTAGAGGAATATCGCGCCAAGATGGCTATGTTCTTAAAAGAGAGCGGTTCAAAATAATTTTTTCTTGTTTCTTTCGTTGCGGAAAAACCATTTCTATACTAAAGTAATTAAGCGTTCATTGGAGCGTTAAAAACTATGAAGTGGTACGACATTGTCTTCATTATTATTTCTTTAATCTTAATCGTCTTAAGCTTATTGCAAGGCGGGAAATCCGAGGGCGCTTCCGGCGCCATTACCGGCGGTGGTTTAAATGTCTTTGCCAAAACAAAGGAACGTGGTTCTGAAAAAGTCGTTTCCTGGATGACTTTTGGCTTCGCTATTCTTTTCTTGTTTATGGCTATCGTCATTATGTTGCTAAATTCGCGTGCGGCTTCAGCAGCTTCGTCCTCGACGGATTCGACTGCCGCTGCCATTCGTATGCTTCTTTAACCAACATCGAATGAAATGAATCGTTTGGATGTCCGCCAAGGACATCCTTTTTGCTTTCAAGACGAGCTGTTTTTTGTAATGAAAAAACAAACGTCTCCGTCTATAATCCTCTATATGGATATCAAAGAATATGTGACGTTACGGAAAAGTGCCTTAAAAAACCAAATATCGTCTCTTACGAAAAAACCTCGCTTATCCATCATTACGGTTGGAAATGATCCTGCAAGCGAAGCCTATGTCCGTGGGAAAAAGAAAGATGCGGCTGAAGTGGGAATTGAAGCGATTCAAACCTGGTTTCCTGGGGATATTTCAGAAGAAACATTGTTGGATGCGATCCGCAAACAGAATAACGATTCATCAATCGATGGCATTTTGGTGCAGTTGCCTGTCCCTAAATCTATCTCGGTAGAACATATTAACCTCACGATAGATCCCAAAAAAGATGTGGATGGGTTTACCCCTTTAAGTCAGTTTCGCCCATGCACGCCTCGCGGAATTATCGATTACTTAACGGCAGAAAAATTTCCGTTTAAAGGAGCCAATGCCGTTGTTGTGGGGCGTAGCGAAATTGTGGGTAAACCAATGGCAAAGCTTCTTTTAGAGAAAGATTGCAATGTGGTTCAATTACATAGCAAAACCAAGCCGGATGATTTCCGTTTTTATTTCGCTCATGCAGATTTGATTGTATCCGCGATTGGAAAGATGAACACGTGGGACGCTTCCTATTCGTATCGTCCCTCTGCTTGGTTAATCGACGTCGGGATTACCCGCGGAGAGGATGGGCATCTGCATGGTGATTTTGTTCCTTCTCTCCCTGTGGCCAAGCAAACACCGGTACCGGGTGGAGTGGGGCTTTTGACGCGTCTTGCTCTCTTAGAAAATTTGATGGAGGCGGTGAAACACCGTTAAAATATGACTTATTGCAAATTTTTAGATTCTTTACCTCATCTTGCGAAAATCCTTTTCGCGATTTTTCTCAATCCTTTGTTCGTCGTTTATCGTTTCATCACGGACATTACCGAAAAGAATTATGGCTTGGTGGTATGGGATGCCTTATTGGGTGTTGCTATCCATCCGTTCTTTTGGATTTGCAACATCGTTTGGACCTCTAGCAAGGATAAAATCTTCTCCTTTGCGGACTTCTTTGGAAATGATGGGGGAATTCACTTTGAAGCAACCAATTCCGCTGACCCAGGAACATCAATCGCGAACGCTCAAGAAGTGAAAGTAGAAGACAAGGCCGATACCACAAAAGAAGAAACGAAATAACATCCTGTCATCCACTTGCGACGAAAGAAAAAGTCAACCTTAGGCAAGGCTGACTTTTTTCATGTGACAAGGGAATTAGGCTTGGTTCGCTCCATCGTCTTTCTTATCTTCTGGAGCGTCAATAATGTCGTTGCCATTTTGATCTTGCACTTTGACATCACCGTTCTTGACGGCTTTTTCTAACCGTGCTCCGTTGATTTCCATAAAGGTGTTCACAAGAACTGCGATTGCAGCCAATAATAGCACCACACCAAGGACGATTAAGGCGATAAGGGCTGTTAAATCAGAATTGTTGCCTAAATAATAGAGAATAACAATTCCTAAAGCAATTAAGCCAGCACCAAAGACAATCTCAAGAACCGGCAAATAGATTTTGTAAAGTTTAGAGACAATGAAGCCGATGGCAAATAACACAAGGCTAGCCCCAGCGCAGATAACGGCCACACCGACAAAAATAGAGACGAATTTTGTTAAGACTTCCGTGATTTGCATCAAATTGCCGTTATACGCGTTATAGATGGCAATTAAAGCAATTCCCAATGCCAGTTCTGCCGCGCCGCCGATGACTAAATCATAGGCCATGGAAGCCTTTACTGCCGCTTTCTTAGCCGCCTCATAACGGCTTGTGGCTACCACTGGCAAGAAATTGGTTAAAATGCGTAAACTCCCGCCGACAATCATAAAGATGCCAAAGATGAACAAGATTTTGGAAACAATGGAACTATAATCTGTTTCCCCATTTTGTGCCTTTGCCATATAAACAAAGCAAAGCACGCCGAGTACCGCCAATAAAGCCGCTTCAACGAAGTTCCAAATAGACCAAACGAGTCCGCCTTTTCCGAAGTTGATTGGCTTCCGTTCCTTCTTTTCTTTCGGCTGCTTTTGCGGCTTTGGTTCCTCTTTCTTTTCTTCTTTCGGTTGTTCCTCAGCCTTTGTTTCTTCCGCCTTCACTACTTCGTTTTTGGCTTCTTCTTTCGGTTGTTCTTCGCCGTCTTTTTTCTCTTTCTCGTCCGCCATATAGGTGCCTCCTTTAAAAAGATAGGATAAGAATAACAAAATGATACCTTGCTTGAAGCAAGGAAAATAGAGGTTACCCACGAAAGTAAACAAAAAGAATGGATTTGTTTAAAAATTATCTGTTAATTCTAATAGATGTGAGCAAAGAATCTCTTGTCCTTCAATGACAACGAGATTTTCTTCCAATGAAACGGAATTGATCCGGCCATAGATGGAATAGAAGTACCCGTCATGCCAAAACCGGGCGAAGACTTTTTGACCATGGTAGTGGTTAATGATGTCATGCATGGCTGCTTTTTCTGCTAAGGAAGGTCGGGGACAAGGTACTTTATTCGCTTCATACTCAAGCTCT
>CADAUN010000002.1 GCA_902791085.1 uncultured Erysipelotrichaceae bacterium
AAAGGGCAAAAGTGATAAGGCAAAAGCGTGCGTTAAAGTGGCAAAAGAAGTATTGATCGTTTGGGCGGGTGACTGAACCACATAGGAAGAACGTTTGTTTTCTTCTGCTTCGCTCCAATGAAATAAGGCTTCCATTTTTTCTTCATTGTCCGCAAATAATAATCTGCCATAAGACGCATAAGGCGCATAAGCATCAGCATCGCGCACGAAAGAGGCAACTTGTGTCCCTTCTCCAAAAGAAGGAAGTTCAGTTTCTTTCATTTTCTTTTCTAACGCAGGATAGGAATAAAAAATCTTAGGGCTCGACAAGAAGGAAAATTCCTCCACGATGCCAACAATGGTGAAATCATAAGCAAAAGAAAGATCTTGCGTTTTTTCTCCTTCGTTTAAGGTTAATTCTCGTTCTAAATGCAGGCGTTTTCCGATAGGAGAAGCATCACATTGCTTCACGTATTCTTCATTGACCACGCATTCTTCTAAAGTCATGCCTTTTGGCATTTTCCCTTCTTTCAAAAAAGAACGATTGCGATTTGCTCCGGACAAATCCCATACGGGAACAAAAGTGCAAGGTTCCATTGGATATCCATTTAAAGAATAGGCAGAATAACAGGGCAAGAAATAAGAATAATCGTTCGCAATGCGGATTCCGGATAAATCTTTTAGAACGTCATGGCTCTCTTCAAAACTGGGGCAAGCACTTCGAATCAATTTCATGGGAGAGTGGTCGAGAGTAAATTCTTCTTGTTTGCTAAATGTCGCACTAAGATAGCCAAAAGAATGCGTTTTTTCTCGTTCTAAAGTAGTTTCGCTCCCGTGATAGAAACCCAGAGAGCAAAGCAAGGCGAGGTAGCCAAATAATCCACTTGCAAAAGCCAAAATGTTTTTCGAACGGTTCCGTTTTGCATTTCGCCAAAGAATGCGCCGTTTCCATGCGTTTTTCTTCTTCCGCCGAGGAAGAATTAACGTTTTTGACGCGGAGGACGAAAGCGGTAAGGAATCGGATTTTATGATCTTGCCTGCCTCTAATGTGATGATGCCGTCGGCATAAGTTTCTAACAGCCGCGTATTATGAGAGACCAAAATCACTAATTTTCGCTTGGAGAAAGATTTTAACTGGTCCATGACCAGGATTTCGTTTTCGTGATCTAACGCTCCCGTCGGTTCGTCCGCAAATAAAACCGCAGGGTCGCCTACTAACGCACGAAGTAAGGCAATGCGCTGTTTTTCTCCTCCTGAAAGTATCTTCACCGGTTTTGCTTCGAGGGAAGTTAAGTGATATTGGGCCAATAAGGCTTTTGCTTTGTCTTCCGCTCCTTCTTCACCCCGGATTTCTAAAGGCAAACTGATATTCCGCAAGGCACTTTCTTCTTCCTCCAAATGAAAATGCTGGAAGACAAAAGCACAAACGAAATTACGATAGTCCTCTTTTTTCTTTTCTTTCCATTTCGTTATCTCTTCCTCGCAATAGAAAATTTTCCCTTCACTTGGTTTCTCCATTCCTGAAAGAAGATTGAGCAAAGTTGATTTTCCTGATCCTGATTTTCCTTGAATGCCAAAAAGACCGGTTGAAGGCAAAACAAAGCTAACGTCTTTTAATGCCCACTTCGTTCCTTCTTTTCCATGATATTTCTTACTTAAATGTTCGACGCGATACATTCTTTCTCCCTCTCTTATTCATAGAAAGGAAAAAGAAAGACGGGACAAAAAACACCGTTTAGCAGCTCTTTATTTTTGAGGAGCATCCGTTAAAGGATGGTCGTGATGAGCAATGACTTTTTTGATCGCGTGATTGAAATGATCACGGTCCATTAACAAGATGGCACCGCATCCAAGGCAAAGAATTTTCACGTCTGCGCCCAATCGCAAAATCTGAAATCGTTTGCAACGATGAAAACAAGGATGGGCTTTCTTCATCTCCACTTCATCATATAGGACATAAGATAACGGGGTTACCATGGTTCGTCTTCCATTTTGATCGCAGAGGGAATCGTTGGCAAGCCAGGCATGGTCATAATTTGGCCGGTTAAAGGAATGACAAAATTGGCCCCGGCAGAAAGATTGACTTCCCGAATGGTGATGGGGAAATTCCGTGGCGCGCCATAAATTTTAGGATCGTCCGTGAAGGAATTTGGAGTTTTCGCCATGCAAATATAGGCATTTTCAAAACCAAGAGCGGCGTATTGTTTCAGTTGCTCTTCTGCTTCCGCGGTGTAACGAACTTCGCCTGCGCGATAAATTTCATGGCAAATCGTTTCAATTTTGTTTTTCAAAGGGGCGTGTCGATCGTATAAAGGATGATAATGCGAAGGTTCTTGTTCTAATACTTTCTGCACTTTTTTAGCCAAATCAATGGCACCTTCGCCACCTTTAGCAAAGCCATCAACGAAACTATAAACATAGCCGCGTTTCTCGCACCACGACTCTACGAAACGAGTCTCTGCTTCGGTATCGGCAGCAAAATGGTTAATGGCCACAACAACTGGCAAACCGTATTTTTTCATGTTTTCCAAATGGGTTTCTAAATTGGCCATGCCAGAAGCTAATGCGGCAAGATTTTCTTCTTCGAGTGCTTCAAAAGGAACTCCGCCATGCATCTTTAAGGCGCGAATGGTGGCAACCATCACGACGGCATCGCAATGCAAGTCCCCTTCTTGGCACACAATATCCAAGAATTTTTCTGCGCCTAAGTCAGCGGCAAAGCCCGCTTCCGTAATGACAATAGGCGCCATTTTTAAAGCGAGTTTTGTGGCAAGCAAAGAATTGCAACCATGTGCAATATTGGCAAAGGGTCCGCCATGAACCAAACACGGTTCGTTTTCTAATGTTTGTACCAGGTTAGGTTTTAACGCTTCCTTCATGAGTTTCATAACCGCGTGCGTGCAACGCAAATCTTTGACCGTGATGGGTTTTTGATCATAGGTGTAGGCAACAATAATTCGGGAAAGTCGATTCCAAAAATCAGTGGCGTCTCGCGCTAAGCAAAGGATTGCCATCATCTCAGAGGCAACCGTAATCACAAATCCGTCTTTTCGTTCAACGCCGTTCTTTTTTCCTTGGCCAATCGTAATTTCTCTTAATGAGCGGTCGTTCATGTCCATTGCGCGTTTCCATACGACACGCGTGGGATCAATTTGCAAAGGATTGCCATGAAACAAAGAATTGTCAATAACGGCCGAGATCAAATTGATGGAGCTCGTTAAGGCATGCATGTCTCCCGTAAAATGAAGATTGATATCTTCGGCTGGGCCAATCGAGGCTTTTCCCCCTCCAGTAGCGCCGCCTTTAATCCCAAAAACAGGCCCTAAAGCAGGTTCGCGAAGGCAAAGCATCGAAGGAACGTTGATTTTTCCAAATCCTTCTTGCAAGGCAATGGAAGTCGTTGTTTTTCCTTCGCCTGCTTTCGTCGGCGTAATGGCTGTGACTAAAACCAATTTTCCATTGGGCCGATCGGATAAAGAATCCATATAGGCAGGATCGATTTTGGCCTTATAAAAGCCATAAGGCTCAACATAATTTTCTGGAATGGAAGCACGAGCGGCAATCGTATTGATTTTTAAAAGAGGCATGGATATTTCCTCCTAACTATGGCGTTTCTATCGCCTTTAACTATACGTTCTTCTCTAAAGGAAAGAAAGAACAATCCGCTAAGGCAGAAAGAATCTCATCTAGGTTTTTTACCATCGTCGCCTGAAATTGATGACGGAAAAAAGTTTCTTGTCGCTTTACATAATGCCGCGTATCGATTTGAATTTGATGGATGGCTTCTTCCAAAGAAATTTGCTGGTCTAAATAAGGAAAGAGTTCTTTAACTCCGATGGCTTGAAAAGCAGGAGTTTGACGACCATAACGTTCAATTAAGGGAAGCGTTTCTTCTAGTAAGCCTTCATGAAACATTTTTTCCACCCGTTGGTCCAATTTCGGATAAAGCGTCGCTCGTTCCTCCGTTAGAACAAAGAACTTGGTAGGATACAAAGGCTCATGTTTTTGCTTGGCAAGCATCTCACTTTTGCTTTCTCCAGTGGCTAGGCACAAGGCGATGTCACGTAAGAGCCGGCGACGATTTTCTACCGGGATTTTGGCCGCTTCTTTCCTATCGAGTGAAGCCAAAATAGCATGCAGTTCTTCGTTGCTTTTTCCTTCATACGGAGTCATATCGACATGAGATGTATCTAAGGATAAATCATAGTCATATAGAGCAGCACGTAGATAAAGCCCACTTCCGCCGACAAAAATCGGGGTTTTGCCACGAGAAAAAACTTCTTGAAGAACATTTCTAGCGTCTTTTTGATAGCGGGCGATGTTATAGCTTTCGCTTAATGGAACAAAAGAATAAAGATGGTGCGGGACTTCTTGTTGCATCGCTAGAGAAGGTACTGCGGTTGCAATGTGTAGCCCTTCATATACTTGAAAGGCATCACCGTTGATGATTTCCCCATGGACGAGTTTGGCCAAGGACAAGGCCGTTTCGCTTTTTCCTACGCCTGTCGGCCCCGTTAAGACCAAAATCATCGAATGTCCTCTTGCAATTCTTTTAAAGTATCTTCGACAACATCACGTAACGCATCACGATTGACTAACAAAGGATGATGCTGAATTTGCTCGATCACTTTTTGGTATTCCGCCTTGGCTGCGGCATATTTGCTATCATCTCCTTGCGCCAAAGCGAGATTCTTCTTTGCCGTTACAAGGGCTTCACCTAAAGCATGAATCGCGGGATCTTTTCGCACTGCTTCATCTAATTTTAGATATTCGCGAACCACTGGATCTGCGTGCAAAGTAAAGGCAACGTCTTTGGCTTTGACGATTAACGGATCTTCTAAAAGCTCGCCATGCAAAGAATAGACATGAGAAGAGATGACTTTCACCGGAGCAAAGGCGCCGGTTAAATAAGCTGGTCCCTCAAAATGAATCAATTTGCCGTTTGGCGCGTAACTGGTTAAGATTTTTGCATCTTTTTTCGAAGGTCCTTGCACCAAAACGGTATACGTTTTCCCAATGCATTCGTTGCTGGATTCTGCGGTTAATTCATCAATCAATGCTTTTAAACGATTGAAACGTTCATGCGACACTTCGGGTGGAACTTGCTCCATTTTGGCAGCTGGTGTGCCAGGACGCGGAGAATAAATAAAGGTATATGCGCTGGCGTAACGCACTTCTTTGCATAATGACAAAGTGTCTTGAAATTCTTCTTCCGTTTCCCCAGGAAAACCAACAATCAAGTCGGTGGTCAAGGCGATATTGGGTACTGCTTGGCGAATTTTTTTCACCAAAGATAAATATTCTTCGCGGGTATAACGGCGTCCCATGCGTTGAAGGCAAGAAGTCGAACCAGATTGAACAGGGAAATGAAGCCAGGGATCGATGTTGGAATAACGCGACATGACCTGAAGCATTTCATCGGTGAATTGGGAAGGATAGGAAGTTAAAAACTTTAAATGGGGGATACCAGTCTTGGCCACTCTTTCTAAGAGTTCTGCAAAAGTGGTCCCGTCTTTAAAATCTAAACCATAAGAATTCACATTTTGCCCTAATAAGGTAATTTGCTTGTAACCATGATTCACTAAGTCCTGGCATTCCTTCACCACATCTTCCATTTTTCTGGAACGCTCGCGTCCGCGAGTATAAGGAACGATGCAATAGGTGCAGAATTTGTCACAGCCATAGGAAATATTGACAAAAGCTTCGTAGGGGTTAAGCCGCACAGAAGGCAAATTTTCAACCACTTCGCTAGAGAAAGAACGCACATTGACAATCGTTGCTTTTTTGGCTAAGACTTCGCCCAATAATTCATTTAAGCGAGAAACGTCATGCGTGCCGATGACGAGTGCCACCCACGGATAACTCTTTAAAAACGTCTCAGCAACGCCGTTTTCCCCCATCACGCAACCGGCCAATACCAGCAAGAAAGAAGAGTCACGTTCATAATTGGACTTAAAAGAACCAATTTCTCCATAGATTTTATCTTCCGCGTTTTCACGAACCGCGCAGGTATTGATGATGGCTAAATCCGCTTTGGCGGGATCTTCGGTGCGAGTAAAACCAGCAGCAGTCAAATATCCAGCCATGATTTCTTCATCCCGCACATTGGCTTGGCATCCATAAGTGCGAATAAAGAAACGACGGCCTTTGGCGAAAGCTTTTAAATTCTCTGGAATAGGGGCGCGGTCTTCATACCGCGTCACTTCCGGACGTTTGGCTGCCTCTTTTTGATTGGCAACCGATTCATAAATCACTTTTTTCATGGTTTACCTCATTACTTTTCGAAGGGGGAGAATCGACTTGGCTTTTAAGGTTACCTCGTCTAAATCGATGACACAGGCAGAAATCATTGGTCTCGCGTTATCGTTTAAAGAGAACGGAGTGTTCTCTTTTTTCACAAGATGACGAGTCACCGAATCCGCATCCCAGCCTATGATACCATCTGAATCGCCACACATGCCGACATCAGTAAGAAAAGCTGTGCCGTTAGGAAGAATGATTGCATCATTGGTTTGCACATGGGTGTGGGTGCCAATGATTGCGGAGACTAAGCCATCGTAATAATGAGCAAGGATGGCTTTTTCTGAAGTGGACTCCGCATGAAAGTCAACCACGTGGAGCATGGGTTCAGAAGAAAGAGAAGCCAGTGCGTCAAGCGGCGAATCCACTTCTTCATTCATCCATGCTTCTCCTAGCAAATTGGTGACACGCAAAGGAATGCCGTGAATTTGGAAGACAGCGGTTCCACTCCCAGGAATCTTTCCTTTTAAATTCAAAGGTCGAAGGAGATTTTCTGCGTCTGGCAAGAAATCATCGATTTGTTGTTTGCCATGCCAATGATTGCCTAAGGTAATCACATCGACACCGCTTTCTAGCAAAAAATGATAATCGCTTTCCGTAATCCCTTTTCCTCGAGAAATGTTCTCGCCATTCGCAATCACAAAATCGATGGAATATTTTTGGACCAAAGAAGGCAAAGAAAGATGGACCGCTTCGCGGCCCACCTTTCCGACGACATCCCCATAAAAGAGAATGCGCATTATTTTGCAGTCTCCATCGCGCGATATTCCCGAATGATATTGACTTTGATTTGACCAGGATAAGTCATAGTCTGTTCAATCTTTTCGCGTAATTCTTGCGCCATCTTGACCGCATCGGCATCAGAGACTTTTTCCGGGATGACCATGACGCGGATTTCGCGACCCGCTTGCATGGCATAAGCCTTTTCAACGCCGTCAAACGAATTGGCCAAATCTTCTAATTGAGTGATTCGCTTGGTGTAGGTTTCAAGGGTTTCGGAACGAGCGCCAGGACGGGCTGCACTCAAGGTATCAGCGGCCTGAACCAAATGAGCGATGACGCTTGTCGCCGCAACATCACCATGATGCGATTCAATGGAATTCACCACCACATCAGGTTCGTTATATTTCCGAGCCAATTGTGCGCCTAACGAAGCGTGTGACCCTTCTTGTTCGTAGTCAACGCCTTTCCCAATATCGTGCAACAAACCGGCACGACGAGCCAAATTCTGATCTAAGCCAAGTTCCGCGGCCATAATTCCGCACAAATAGCCGACTTCGACAGAATGGTCTAAGACATTTTGACCATAAGAAGTACGATATTTTAATTTTCCTAAGATGGCGACAAGTTCGCGATTCATATGCACGATGCCAAGCCGATTGCAGGCGTCGTTGCCGGCGCGTAAACAATCGTTATCCACATCGTTTTTGAATTTTTCAGCCAATTCTTCAATGCGGCCCGGTTGAATTCTTCCGTCTTTGACTAATGCCTCTAGCGTTCGCTTGGCGATTTCGCGACGAATCGGGTTAAAGCAACTGACGGTAATCACTTCCGGCGTATCATCGATAACCAAATCAACGCCGAGCGTTTGTTCCAACACCCGAATATTGCGTCCTTCCCGACCAATGATACGTCCTTTTAAGTCATCATTAGGCAATGCGATGACCGCGACACTCCGTTCGGTGACAACATCTTGTGCGTATTTATCGCAAGCTAAAGAAAGCAAATCTTTGGCTTTAGCTTCTGCTTCGCTATGCGCTTTATCTTCTTCGTTTTTGATATATTGCGCAATTTCCATCGACATTTTACTTTCTACGCGCGCCATGATTTCGTCATGGGCTTCTTTCACCGACATGCCGGCGACTTTTTCTAATTCAGCAAGAATCGAATCAATTTTGGCATCGAGCTCTTTGCTCTTGCGGTCGTTGTCTTCAATCTTTTTAGAAAGCAACTCATTTTTTTGGTCGAGTGCCGTTTCTTTGGCCGTCAATGCATTGTCACGTGCATCGATAGCGCTTTCTCTCGCGTCCAATTTTGCCAACTGGCTTTGCGCTTCTTGCTTTAACTGCCGCGCTTCGGCTTGGGCTTGTTGCTTTAATTCAAAAGCAGCCTGCTTTGCATCTAGCTGTGCATTTTTTGTGATGCGCTCCGCCTTGATTTCAGCATCCTTTACCAATTGTTTCGCTACGCGATCGGCTTGGTTTGTTTTGTGACGAGATGACAGCTTGTAGAAGAGCATCATCACGCCCCCACCCAATAAGAAAGCAAATGCGCCCACTACGATGTAAATCCACCAATCTTGCATATTTTTCCTCTTTTCTTTTAAGTTAAAAGGCGAGCCAACCCAATTGGACATTGAAGAAACGAAATTTGAATTTATATGGCGAAGAGAAACTCTTCGAATAAGAACCCAAGAAATCGAGGGGCTGGTGTACCTTTATCACGTACTTTTTAATTATAAAGAGTTCCGAAAAATAAAGAAGAGGCAAATTGGCTTTCGTGTCATCTTAAGAAACAATGGCTAGAAAGAAAAGGACGCTCAGCGTCCTATTCATTGCTAATTTCGCCATTTTCATCTGCAACAGCGCCATTTTCTGACGTTGTCGCGGCATTGTTCTCTTTTTGAAATGCCTCGCGAATCTTGGCATTGATTTCTTCTTCGCGTTCTGGATTATGGCGGAAGAATTCTTTGGCGGCCTCACGACCATTGCCAATTTTCTCCCCGTTGATGTCGTACCAATTGCCGGTCTTTTGGATGAACCCAAATTGCAAGCCGAGATCTAAGGTTTCGCCCTCACGCGAAATGCCTTGGCCATAAATCAAATCCAAGCTGCAGCTTTTGAAAGGCGGAGCCACTTTGTTTTTTACCACTTTTACACGAACCGTATTTCCGATGATGTTAGTGCCTAATTTAATCACGTCTTGCCGCCGGATATCCAAACGTACCGAGGCATAGAATTTTAAGGCGCGGCCGCCCGTTGTAGTCTCAGGGTTGCCATACATGACACCGACTTTTTCCCGCAACTGATTGATAAAAATCACCAAGCAGTTGCTCTTGGACAAAATGCCGGCCAATTTACGCATCGCTTTGGACATGAGTCGCGCTTGCAAGCCAACGGAATTATCGGACATCACGCCATCCAATTCCTGTTGAGGGACGAGGGCGGCAACAGAATCCACAATGATGATGTCAATCGAACCAGACTGTGCAAGCAAATCTACGATTTCTAATGCTTGCTCACCTGAATCTGGCTGCGACAAGATGAGTTCATTGATATCTACGCCTAAGCGGGCAGCATATTCAGGATCAATGGCGTGTTCTGCATCGATATAAGCAGCGCGGCCGCCTTTCTTTTGTGCTTCGGCAACCGCATGCAGGGCCAAAGTCGTCTTCCCTGACGATTCAGGGCCGAAAATCTCAACAATCCGGCCACGAGGATAGCCGCCGACACCGATAGCTTGATCTAATAGCAATGAGCCAGTAGGAATCACATCCACATCGACATGAGGCTTATCGCCCATACGCATGACGGAACCTTTTCCATATGCTTTTTCAATCGCTTTTAACGCGTCGGCTAATGCCGCGTCTTTTTCTTTATTATTGTTGGTAATTTCCGTTTCTTTCTTGGCCATAAAACACACTCCTCAATTTTTAATAAGCGGATTTGCCGTCATCGGGACAAATTTTCTTAGTTTTCAAAAATCGCAATCAGTCGATCGAGCATTACATCAACGCAGGCTTCACGGATTTCGTTACGCGATAAGGTAAAATCCTGTTCCATTTCAACCACTCCATAAGCAGTTGCGATGGCCATATTCACGCGGCCAACCGGGGCAGCGCCCGCTTCTTTCGTTGGCCCCGCGTTGCCGGTGAAAGAAACCACCACATCTGCGTTTAGCACTTCACGGCCATGAATCGCCATACTATCCGCAACTTCTTTGGAAACGAGACCGAATTCGCGAATGGTGTCACGTGAGACCCCGTCTAATTTTGTCTTTAAGTCAGTCGCATAAGTGACTAATGATCCACGAAAAACAGTGCTTGCACCTGCGACAGAGCAAATCGAACTGGCAAACAAACCTCCCGTGAGAGATTCCACAGAACCCAAAGTAAGATGTTTGCTAGATAATGCCTTAATGACACGTGCCGCTTTTTGAAGATCAATCATGTTTTTCTTCCTCTTGGAACACAAAACGGTTCCTCACTAGATAAATAACGCCCGAAAGTAACGAGAAGAATAAAGCAAGATCGCATAAAATCATGGCAATGCGACCATTCGTATTCCAGCCTAAATCAAAATAAGAGAAGGGCCAGCCATTTAAGAACACGACCGGCAAAGCAATCATTTGAAAAATCGTTTTTAATTTCCCGAAGACGTTTGCAGCTAGAACCTTTCCTTTGCCGGCGGCAATAAAGCGTAAGGCATCGACTACTAAATCACGCGCAATCATCGGTATCGTGCAATAAAGAGGAATGGCGAAATTGCCCCAACGAGGCAAAGAGAGATAAATCAAGGCGGAATCGACCAAAAGCTTATCTGCGACAGGATCTAAGAATTTTCCTAAGTCGGTGACTTCATTTCGACTTCGTGCCAAATAACCGTCCAAGGCATCCGTGGCGCTTGCCACAATAAAGACCACACAAGAAATCAAATAAACCAAATTGATAGAACCGCTGGGGCCATAGGCTAATGGCACATAACCTTGAGTTTCCGAAAGAACATCGATGGTAAGCCAAAAGGCCAATAACGCCAGCACCAAGATGATACGCGCTGTGGTAATCTTCGTTGGTAAGTTCATAAGCACATTCCTTTTCATGAGTATCCGGTCCGATAAGCCATGTTCTGTCGAGGGCGAAAATTAATCTCAGGTTTCCCTGGAAAGGTCAGCTTCGGTTTGCTTTCCTTTCTTCCCCTACCAAATTTGGGTTTCTCGCTTGTGGGGTTTACCAACGTTTCATCTTGCTATCGCTAGCAAGCTCGTCTCTGTGGCACTTTATGGCTCTTCGGCTACGGGAGTCGATTCGCCGCCGTCACGCACTCCTGCGTGCCTAGGCTTATGGCTTCGCCTAGCGCAATCACTACGGTCATCACAGACCGTGCGAGCATGGACTTTCCTCTGGTTACCCAGCAATCGCCTGGACCGGAGAGAATGAAGGATGAGGTTCAAGAGCTTCGTTTCTTTAGCGTACGCGGATCGTATCCCAATTGCCAAACAAACAATTCGAGCGCTTGGATGCGCTTAATGTAATTGATGTTTTGCGCATTGAGATTCGGATCGGCGGAAGAAATGCCAGCTAATTTATTTTTGTAGGAGGCATTTTCTAGCTCTAAATCGTGAATTCTCTTTTTTGCTTCTGCCAATTCGGAAGAAGTGTTTTGCGCTTGTCGGGCAAGCGCTTGTTTTTGCATTTCGAGCAAAGCGGCATCACGGCGTGCGATTTCCGCTTGGAAAACCTGATAATCTTTGATGATGTGGTCCAAGAAGTCATCCACTTCCAACGCGTCATAACCTTTTACGTCTTTGGTGAATTTCTTGTTTAGAATTTCTTTGGTTGTCAAAATTTTCGTTTCCGCCATGACTTGTTTTATTATAAGAAAAAGACGGGAGAAAAGGAAGCCATAGGCTTCCCATTTCATTGGCACTGCTATAAAGCAAAGGAAGTTTTATTTGTTGACGTTTTCGTGAAACTCTATCGCTTGCTGCGCTTCGTGTGCAATGGCATGGCTTTGCCTTGGGTGCTACAATGGTCACATGCAAATTTTAAGGCGTGAATTAAAATCCCCTAAAGCATTGGTCTTTCTAGATTTTGAAGCAACGGCATATACGGCCGAAATGATCGAATTTGGGGCGGCTATCGCGCTCTTGAACAAAAACGATTCTTATGTTCCTTTGCCCGGGACATTCAAGCGTTATGTGACGGCGAAACATGAAATTGGTCGCGTCGTAAAAAAGCTGACAGGGATTGACGAAGAATTGTTACAAAAAGAGGGACGCCCTTTTGGCGAAGTCCTTGCCGACTTCCGCAAATATGTCGGACGATATTGGGAAGATGCCCGTTTTGTTTTGTTTGGTGATTATGACATCAGAATCTTACAAAAAACGGCTGAATTACATAAAGACTGCGAGATTTCCTATATTCGTCAAATTCAACGAAATCATTATGACTTTCAACGTTTTATCGGCCGCTATATTCAAGACCAGAATGGTAATCCTCTATCATTAGAACATGACCTAGAAGTTTTTTCTCTAGACTTCAAGGGCCATGAGCACGACGCCGCTGACGACGCCAGAAATTTGATGTTGCTTCTATTGGCTGTCGAAGAACATCCCGAAATCTTAAAAGCTCGTTATCCGAATGTCTTACGAAATCTAGCCAGCAAGAAAATTGGGAAGCCAGTCGCTTGCCTTATCGAAAAGCTCTCTTCTGGGAAAGACGTCAGTGCAAAAGAATGGCAAAACTGGCTGGAGGATTATTTTTCATGAAGATCCATTACCCAGCCGGTGTCAAAGCCCCTACCAATTCGCGCGAGATTACGTCTAAAACGAAACGACGGATACGTCCGAAAATAGCCGTCGGAAACCGCGGGATGGCTTTCGAGGCCGCGATCAATGCGACTAACGACTATTATCTAGAGAAAGGCATCGCGGTAATTCATAAAAAACCAACCCCTATCCATATTGTGAAAGTGGATTACCAAAAAGGGGCCAAAATCACTGAAGCCTATTTTCAAGAACCTTCGACTACCGATTACAATGGCATTTATCGTGGAAAATATATCGATTTCGAAGCTAAATCAACGCATTCTTCCACTTCTTTCCCGCTCGCAAATATTGCTCCGCAACAAGTGAAGCATCTTCGTGCCGTCTTAAAGCTCGGTGCTGTCGCTTTTTTCTTAATCGACATTGTCAAGCAAGACGAAGTGTATCTTGTTCCGGCAACATATGTTTGTGATTTCTGCGAAGAAAAACCGCGCGGTTCGATTCCATTAGATGAAATTCGTTCCCATGGCTATCGTGTGGAAGAAAAATACAATCCGCGACTCGACTACTTACCCATCTTAGATGCACACTTCTTTTTGTAATAACGACAATATTTTTGAAGCCCGCAACGTTCGCATTCAGGCTTTCTAGCATGACAAATTTGTCGACCGAAAGCGATCCAAGCATGATGTAAAAAAATCCAGTTTTCCCTAGGAAAAGTCCGCTCAAGTTTCTTTTCCACCTCTGCTGGACTCTTCTTTTCTGAGGCATATCCAAGTCGCGTAGCAACGCGATGCACATGCGTATCTACCGGAAAATAAGGGGCGATTCCTTGTTCCAATAAGAAGACGCCTGCCGTCTTGTTTCCGACGCCTGGAAGGGTCATTAATGCTTCTTTGGTGGAAGGCACTATACCATGGTAATCCGTCACCAAGATTTTGGCTAAAGCCGATAAATTCTTTGCTTTGTTTTGATATAAGCCCAAAGAACGCAGATGGTTCTTTAAATCTTCTAAAGGAGCGTTTGCCATCGTTTCCGGCGTAGGATAATCACGAAACAGAGAGGGGGTCACGCGATTTACTGAGGCATCCGTAGTCTGAGCGGAAAGCAATATCGCGCAAAGGCATTCAAAGGGATTATGGAAAAGTAACGAAGTGGTCGCTGAAGAAAAGGAAGTCTCAAAATAAGTTTGTACAGCTTGGTCTTTTTCGGTCATTTTGTGTCTTTTCCCCACAAAGAACGGGCAGCTTCAACCGTTTCTTGAACACTTTTGTCCCAATGATCGGATACACCAGAAGCGCCTTCTAACTCGATGTCACTTTGCTTGCGCCGGTTGACCAAAGTGCGATCAACCGCCTTAATGGTCTTTTTTCCATTGGTTAACGTATCTAACAAAGCATTACGAATCTCTTCTTCCGTGAAACCAGAATCTAGCCATTCCGACAAATATTGGTTTTCAATCGGAGACAAGGTTCGCGACCATTTCTCCTCGAACAATTGAATCAAGGCCTGAACCTGGGCTTGCTTTTTAGGCTGGTCAGCGTCATACCCATCTCGCGTCAAAGCATCAGAAAATTCTTGACGGCAACGTTCTTTTAAAGGGGCTAGAGATGTCGTCATTTTCTTGTCTTTGCCACTTTCATAAACCAAAAAACCTTTCTTTAACAAAGAAGACATAATGCCATCGATTTTGCTGGCAGAAAAATTCATTTTCAAGGATAACAAATCGGCGGTCACGAAAGTGTTTCCCTGTTCGATTAAGTGATCTAACATCAAACAAACAGCCAATTCGTCTTCCCCTAAGCCAAGCCTTGCATAAGAATCGATCAGCAAATAGGGAAAGCTGATGGCGTTTAGCATTGCGTTTCGTACCATAAGGGCGTCCATCCTTTCTTTTTTTCTTCTTCTAATTTTGCGGAATTAATGGTTTGAAGTAAGTCGTAATTCTTTTGAATCGCTTCTTTGGTCTTTTCCTCTAAGCGAAACGATAGCAATTTGGCAAAGCGTTCCGCGCGGCAAATCCGCAAAGGGTCTTCTTGAATCCGTTTTGTAGGATCTCCCAAAAAACGGATGAGATGTTGTTTTAAATCGTCTTCACCATGGCAATAATCCAATAAATGATAATGTTCATCAAGATAAAGCGCATTAATGGTGAAATCACGTCTTGGGTAATCCAATTTAGGATCTTTCACAAAACGTAAGAAGGAAGGATGACGATGGTCACGATATTCCCCTTCCTCTCGTAAAGTCGTCACATCGACCCAATGGCCCAGTACTTTTACTTGCAAGGAGCCATAACGACGAAAAGTGTCTTTGACTTCAGACAAATAAGGCAACATGTCTTCAGGTAAAGCGTCCGTCACAAAATCCAAGTCGGAAAAAGGTCGTTTCAATAGCCAATCGCGAACGCTGCCACCGACTAAATATAAAGAAAAGCCATGTTCACGATAACAATGGGCGAGTACGTCAAATTCCATGAGATGCTGCATAAGAGAATCTTAACACAAAGAAGAAAGGTGTTTGGTTTGAAAAAAAAGAAAAACCATCCGAGCGGATGGCTTTTGAATTGTCAACGAAAATAATTAGTTGAGTTTTTCTTTGAGGGCTTTAGAAACTTTGAAACCAACGGAGTTGCTGGCTGGGATTTGAATCTTTTCGCCATTGGATGGGTTGGTTCCCTCGCGAGCAGCGCGGGCTTTCTTCTCGAAAATACCAAAGCCAGAGATTTTGACATCTTCGCCTTTGATAATGGAGTCGGAAATGACTTCGAAAACGGCATCGATGACCGCTTCGGCATCACGTTTCGCAACTTCACTCTTGGTAGCGACAGCTTCAACTAATTCAGCTTTATTCATTGGAATTCCTCCTTTTGCCAAATTGCTTTAATAAAAAATAACACGCAAAAAACACAAATACAAGTGGAAAAACCTTTTATTTAAGGCGTTTTTGTTGTTTTGAAAAGGAAAAATATGTCAATTTTAAACAACGAGCGAAAATTCCTTGTTTTCACAGGAAAAAGCCAATCTTTTATTTTCGAGCACGATAAATGATATGGATCGGAGTCCCTTGGAAATCAAACGAGGAGCGAATCCGATTTTCCAAATAGCGCGTATAAGAGAAATGGGCTGTTTTTGGATTGTTGCACCAAAAAACAAAAGTTGGGGGGCAAACAGTGACTTGTTCGGCGAAGACGATTTTTAAACGGCCGTGATTAAATTCCGGAGTAGGATTCAGATTCTGCGCATCGCGAATAATATCGTTAAGCACTGGAGTGGGAATGCGACGATGATAGGCTTCGTGGCAAGATTGTAGCAAAGGGAATAAGGCTTCCACTCCCGCGCCCGTCAAGGCAGAAACAAACACAATCGGAGCATAATCCAAGAACTTCAATTCCGTTCGTAAGGATTTTGTAAACTCTTCTTTTGATGTTTTTTTCTTTCCTTCATCCCATTTATTCACGCACACGATGATGGATTTCTTAGCATCCATTGCATAACCAAGAACATGTTTGTCCTGTTCGAGCAACGGCCCGCTGCCATCGATCAAAAGCAAAACAATTTCCGAACGATCAATGGCGTCTAAAGCACGAATGGCTGCATATTTATCAATGGCTTCATAGATTTTGCCCCTCTTTACTAGTCCTGCCGTGTCAATCACGACATAAGATTGGTTATCATGCGTGAAGGAAGTATCAATGGCGTCACGAGTCGTGCCAGCAAGGGGAGAAACAAGAGTTCGTTCCGTTCCCAATAGGCGATTGCACAAAGACGATTTGCCAACATTGGGACGGCCGATTAAAGCAAAGGGAATCGCATTAGGATAGGTTTTGACTTCCTTCTCCGGCAACAATTGAATGACGCGATCTAAGAAATCACCCATGCCAATGCCATGGGCACCCGAGCAAATCATAGGATCTCCTAAACCAAGGCGATAGAATTCGCCCAAATTTCCCACTTCTTGCACGCTGTCAATCTTGTTCACTAACAAAATTTTTGGCTTCTTCGTTGCATAAAGCATTTTGGCAATAAAACGATCGTCACCAGTAACGCCTTTCTTGCCATCCACTACAAAAGCGATGACATCGGCTTCATCCATTGCCATTTCCACCTGTGCGCGAATCGATTGTTGAAAGGGGGCGTTTTTTAATTCAATGCCTCCTGTATCAATCACGGTAAAGTCTTTGGTAAGCCAGCTCGCACGGGCATAAATCCGGTCACGCGTCACGCCGGGCGTAGGTTCTACGATGGATTTTCGTTCCCCTAAAATACGATTGAAAATGGTCGATTTCCCGCTGGAAGGCGCGCCCACTAAAGCTAAAGTTCCTAGCATCGTTCTCCCTCCAATCCGGTTTTTTCTTTCACAATATCCAAAATTGCGTTGACGACTTCCTTAACTGTCATGTCAGACGTGTCTAACGAAATACTATCCGGTGCGGCCATCAAGGGATCGAAATCGCGATGAGAATCGATATAATCGCGTTTTTTCACCTCTTCAAGCACCTCATCATAAGTCGCAGGTATTCTTTTTTCTTGGTCTTCTAAAAAACGACGCTTAGCCCGGCATTCCACCGAGGCGATTTGAAATATCTTCACCTTGGCGTGTGGCAAAACATAAGACCCAATATCGCGCCCGTCCATGACGACGTTAGAACGTTTGGCTAAAGCACGTTGTTGTTCAATCATCGCTAACCTCACTGGTTTCATTGCTGCGATGTAACTCACTTGGCTTGATACCAAAGGAGTGCGGATGACTGTGCTAATATCTTCACCATTAAGCCAAACCGAATGATCAGGTTTTAAATCGATATGGATATGGGGCAACACCAAGACGGCGTCTTCTTCTTTTTGTGGATTTTTTTGAGCAGCGATGACAGCATAAGTAACCGCACGGTACATCGCGCCCGTATCGATATAAGTAAAGCCAAGTGCTTTCGCAACAGCTTTTGCCACCGTGCTTTTGCCAGCAGCTGCGGGGCCATCAATCGCAATGGCAATCGGAGTTATATCACTCATATTCGTTTCTCCTACTTAATTAACGGACCCAAACGGCATACCAAACGACGAAAAGAATAAGGCACAAAAGGAAAACAGCGCCTTGTAAGGCAGCCAAACGGATTTGCTTTTTTCGATAAAGCTCATAGAAAGAAGGAGCAGAAGCCACATTGGCAATGGGTTTCGCTTTCTTGGTCTCAAAACGCTCCATAGGTGTTTTTTGAATCTCATGGCGATAACGCGCCCACTTCTTCACACGAGTCTTCATACCCTTCCATTGTAACGAAGACGCTAATTTTTTTCACGAAATTCCATTCTATAAAGGAACAATCGCATAAAAAGTTAGCGATAACTAACGATAAATTGGGCATTTTAAGTGTTTCAAACCTCCGTCACATGCGTTAGAATACGCTTATTCCTAAGGAGGAAAATCAATCATGGTTAAAGTTAAAGTTGATGCGGATGCCTGCATCGGATGTGGTCTTTGTATCTCCACCTTACCAGAAGTCTTCCAATTCGGTGACGATGGTAAAAGTGTAGTCATTGCAGACGCAGACGAGGCCAAGGCAGACGAAGTCATCGCTTCTTGCCCGGTTGGCGCCATCTCTAAGGAATAACCTTCCGACCGTCAAAAAAACTCCTGACATGGGAGTTTTTTATTTTTCCGTTTTGTTCTCCGATGAGTGCGAGGGAGAAATCGCTGCCGGCGCATCCTCCCAATGCAAAACCTTCCGAATCGAACGATAGACAATGAAAGTAATCGCGAAGACGCTGGCGTCTTTGATTAAATTTAACGGCATTACGCCAAAGAAAGCGTAGGACCAGCCTAAATCCTGAATCTGCGGCATCGCTTTTTGGCACATCGCCAAAATCTCATCAGCAGAAAGACCGATCATAAATATATAGAAAGGAAGAATCATATAGACATTGAGGGTCATCGCTACCGCTACCTGGAGAGCCGTAGCCACGCCAAAGCCGATAAACACGCCCTTCATATTGCGAATTTTCTTATAAATCCATGTGGCAGGAAGAACATAAGCTGTGGAGAAAAGAAAATCAGCAAGTTCCCCAACGCACATCGTTGATGAGGTAGGCAACTTAATCAACGTCTTCACTAAAATCACCATTTCACCAACGAGAGGACCATAGGCATATCCCGCAATCATGGCCGGAACTTCATCAAAATGTAATGACATGAATCCCGGAACAAAAGGCAAATGGATTTGAAAGATGGGAACCACGTATAGAATGGTAGAAATGGCCGCAAAGATGGCGACGCGAGCAGCAAAACGCGCCCAGCCGAAATGACGGTTTCGCTGAAAATGCGAATAAACCAGCGCAAGCGCCACGCCAAACAAAAAGAGACCTGCGATGCTAACCCATGCCCAAGCCGTACTGCTCATAAAAAGAAAACCTCCATCATTTGCAGGGAGGTTCGAAATCAAAGCAAGAGAAGAAAAAGTTTTCTTCCGCGCTTCTTTCATCCGGACTTTACCGTTGGCACTGGATTTGCACCAGATTCGTGCGGAGGAACTCCGCTTGCGGGCTTTACCGCCAGTCGACGTTATTCTCGTCGCCCTGAAGCACCATTAGTGTAGCACATTTTCTAAGGCTATCAATCAGAACGATATGTAGTCACCTTTTTCACGTCTTCAATCGCAAGCGCAAATTCTTTTGTTCCTAGATGAGATACAGACAAAAAATAATCCCCTTCTTGGCACGAATGAGTCAAATATGTTTTCCCCTCATACTCGTTTATACCGTCTTTTGAAGGAAGAGAAAGCACTCCTTTTCGTAGACCGTAACCACTCGCTTTTCCGATGCTTTCTTTTCTTGTCCAAAGCAAAAAGAAGTCGGATTCCGCATGGATATTTTGTTTTTCTTCTGCTGTAAAAGCCTTCTCTTCCCAGACTTTAGAAAAGGGACGGATACACTCTATATCGATACCAACTGGTGTATCATCCACCACAAGAACAGCATAATTACCAGCATGGCTTAGATTAAAAAATTCTCCCGCTTTTTCTGGTTTTTGATAAAGGCCATAAGTCAAGGGAGCAGGCGAAGTGTAAAGCCAAAGGAGATAACCCGCCCCCAAAGAACGCAACTGATCCTCTTCCAATCGATAGGCGGTAGCTTTTTCGAGTCGTTCTTGTGGCAATAAGCTTTCAATGGTTTTTCGCTCTTTTGCAACTAAAGAAATGGAAATTCGATAAATTTTCATCCTTTTTGATTGTCATCCGAAAAAGTGGCTTTGTCAAAGCCAGTAAGAAACCTGCTACAATCTATTGTATGTCAACTCCTTATATTCCTTATCTTCGACAAATGGTGGGCCATGCTCGCATCATGGCAATCGGTGTCACTGTCCTCCTCATTAACGAAAAAGAAGAAATATTGGTCGAAAAACGCGCTGATAACGGACTTTATTGTTTGCCTGGCGGTTCTCTTGACCTAGATGAAACCGTATTGGAGGGAATGCACCGAGAGCTACAAGAAGAGACAGGAATTGATGTTACCAATTTTGTTCTCTTTTCTATTCGTTCTGGGAGCAAAACTGATTTCCGTTACCCGAATGGGGACGTCACCAATTATGTCGATTTAAATTTTATATCTCGCGTTCATTCCCAAGGAATCCATCTCAAAAGCGATGGTGAATCTACATCTCTTCAATTTCTGCCATTGTCACAATTGCCCGATCCTTCATTATGGACGCCAGGAACTTGGTCTATCGTGGAAAAATATCAATCTGGCAATTGGAATCTTACGATTGACTGACCTTCCTATTGGAGTAAGACGCCAAAAAGCGCTCTTTCTCTTCTTCGGAAGCAAAACGAAGGGTCACCGAACAATGTCCTACCACCACTCCTTCAGCGCCAAACGATTGTTTTAATCCTTCATAGGAGAGCGGCTTGCTATGATTTTGCCAATGCTTGGCTAGCGCTTCTGTCTCACGCACTGATAGATGATTTCGATGAATCTGCGCCACCGCTTCACCGATTTCTTCATCGGATAAAGACGCAATGGCACGAGCATGCCCGTAAGTCAAAGTCCCGTCCATCACTTCTTGCAATACTTCATTTGGCAAATGCAATAAGCGCAATATATTGGTCACTTGACTTCGGGAAAGATGGGCCACTTTTCCTAATGTCGCCTGGGAATAACCAAAACGTTGTTGCAGTTCTTGAAAAATAAATGCCATTTCAACAACGTTGCCATCTCTTTGATCACGTACATCAGCGACTAGCGTTAGTAACATCTCCTCTTCTCCCAATTCCTTGACCACACAAGGGACAGTTTGAAAATTCGCTTCTTTTGCTCCCATGAAGCGTTTGCGGCCAAGCACCAATTCATAGTGATTTCCCATGGGACGAACGACCAAAGGAGAAAAAAATCCTTTTTCTTTTAAGGATTTTCCTAAAGCGTCCGTCACTTCCGGGGGAAAAGAAATTTCTTTTAAAACATGATTGTCATCAATCAAAGACAAAGACAAATAACGGGCTTGCAATGTCGAATATTCCCGTTCCATTTCGGCAATGACGTCGTTTTGAGAATAACGACCAATCAGTTCTGCCAAATCGGGATTAGGCTTTCTTTTCGGCATGATCTAAAACCTCGCGAGCCAAGGCAAAATAGGCTAATGATCCCTTAGCTGTCGGACGATAGGTGGTAACGGCTTCCCCGTGAGCGCTGGCTTCCGGAATCGAAATGTTTCTCGGAATCACCGTTAAAAAAGTATTTTCTTTGAAAAGGCCACGCACTTGTTGCGCCACTTCGGTGCAAAGAGAGGCGTTTTGTTCATACATAGTCAATAAAAATCCTTCAATTTTTAGTTCAGCATTATAGCCCTTTTGAATTTTTGAAATGGTAGACAAAATGGCGGCCACAGCTTCCATAGCAAAATATTCGCACTGTACCGGGATTAAAACGGAATCAGAAGCGACAAGAGCGTTGATGCTAAGTAGCCCTAAACTTGGAGGACAATCAATAAAAACAAAATCATAATCTTGACGAACTTCTTGCAATGCGTTTTTTAAAAGGAAAAACGGCTTTTCTATTCCTTTGGATTGAAGATAACTATCTAACGAAGCCAATTTAAGATTCGCTGGGATTAAATCTAAATTGGTTTCTTTGGTAGGGCGAATGACGGAACGAATATCCGTAAGTCCAGTAATCGCATCAAAGATCGTTAGCGGCATGGAGGTTCCTTCAAAGTTCAACCCCCTTGTGGCGTTGCCTTGCGAATCAAAATCAACCAAAAGCACCTTCTTTCCAAGGTGGCATAAGGCACTAGAGAGATTGATGGCGGTCGTGGTCTTTCCGACCCCGCCTTTTTGATTTGCGATTGAGATGACGTGCGTCATAGTAGGTTAAGTTTATGCCATAACGAACGCGAGGGCAAAAGAAAGCGAAACAAAGATTCATAAAACAAAGGACGAGAATCTTGCTCTAACGCGCGATAACAGAAAGATTTTTATCATCGTTGCCCCCCGACGCTGCTTGATGACGTGGAAAAAGTGCTTTATGTTGGCCATTGGCCTTTTTCTAATGCATCTTGCTTTGTCCCTCGAAGCAAATTCAT
>CADAUN010000003.1 GCA_902791085.1 uncultured Erysipelotrichaceae bacterium
CGCGAAAGAAGTCACTGACCAAATCGAAAAAGAAATTCAAGCCATTCAAGAGCTTCATATGGTGTCACTCGAAGAAGGGAAGTCTTCTCATTTGATACAATCTGTCTCTTTCTTAGATGACTATTGTGATTATGTTGCTAGCTTTATTCATTTGGATTCGCCTGCTTCTTTTCAGATTTTATTGGATCCCATTTATGGAACAGGGATGCTGACGCTTCGAAAAACCTATCAAAAAATCGGAATACAAAATATCCACGAAATCCATTCCACTCATGACACAAACTTTGGTGGATTACAACCCAATCCGATTCCTCAAAACATGGAAGCAGATGCCCGCTTGGTATTGAACGAAGGGTACGATATCGCCATCGGCACCGATAGCGATTGCGATCGTTTGGCCATCTTAGACGAAAAAGGGCAATATGTTGATGCGAACGAAATCATGGCCGCCCTTTATTTCTATTTGATTCATTATCGGTGTGAAAAGGGTGACATCGTCAAAAATGTCACAACAAGTTTACTGATTGACCGTGTGGCGGAAAAATTAGGCTATCACTGCCATACCGTTGATGTAGGCTTTAAAAACATTACACAAGGAATGAAAGACTACGACGCCTTGCTTGGGGGTGAAAGTTCAGGCGGATTAACGATCCGTGGCTATCTCTATGGCAAAGATTCCACTTTTAGCAGCGCTTTATTTTTGGAAATGATGGCAAATTTACATCAGCCTGTCAGCAAGATCGTTCAAGAAATCAAAGACTTTGCGAATTATCATATGGCCTTTTATGATGAAGAAGGCCCTTGCTATCATCACGATGCCGTAGCGGAAGCCTTACAAAAAGACAAGCCTGTTTTTTCCAAAGCTATCCTCCGCGAGGAATTTATTGGTGCAAACGTCCGTTATCTTTTCTCTGACGGCTCATGGGCGTTAGCGCGTTTCAGCGGCACGCAGCCTTTGCTTCGTTATTATGCGGAAAGCGAAGATCCCGCTTTTGCCAAAGAATGCATCCGTGTCATGGAAGAATTCGTCAATCGGTTCGATCGCTGATTTTTTTCGCACGGAAAAGGATGAAAACAGAATGTTATCATTCTCTTTTTATCTTTATAAAAACGTTAATTTTTAGTAAAAAACATGCGATAAAATCTTAAGTTTTTATGAAAGCGTTTTCTGAAAGCCCTTTCTGAAAAGCCTTACATTTTGCAGTCTCTAAAAATAGGCATAGAGTAGTAACGCTCCGAGGGAGAAAAGCTCTGCTTGGAGGCTTGTGAACACTCATAGGAGGAAACGAAAATGATGTTATTTGGAAAGAAAAAAGTTGAGAAGGAAGAAAATCAAGACGAAATCCGTTACAGCGAAGTCTTAGATCAACTCGCGAACGAAGATCCGATTTTCCACGATGTTCCGGAAGATGATTCCAACACCGATGATGCCGATGAAGCCTATAACGACTAACCTTCAATACTAAACATAAGCACTAACCGCCTTCGGGCGGTTTTCTTTTTTGTCCAGGCTTGTACTAAAATAATAAAAGCATGAAAGATTTAACGATGATCGTTGCAGAGAACCTCTCCGCCTTACGAAAAGCACGGGGGCTAACCCAAGGCCAATTAGCGGAAATGCTTTCTTATTCGGGAAAGTCCATTTCGAAATGGGAAACGGGAGGCGGATTGCCTGATGTAGAGACGTTAGATAAACTCGCTTCTTTCTATGGCGTAACATTGGACTATCTAACCAACGAACATCCAGACTCAGTTTTGCAAGAAACAGGAAAACACGATCCGGAAAGTGTAATGCGGAATAAGCTCATCATTGCAGTTTTAGGCGTTGTCTTCGTTTGGACCGTTGCTGCCGTTACCTATTCCGCGCTCATTTTGTGCGGCGTTCAAAATTGGCAATCATGGCTTATTTTCATTTGGGCAATCCCCGCTTCTTTTCTCACTATCCTTTTCTTTAACCAAAAATGGGGTTATCGAAATTGGGGGCTCGCTTTTTTGATTTCCTTCTTTTGGACGGCAGCGATTGCAAGTTACTTGGAAGTCGGAATGGATTTAGGAGCAATGGGATGGCGATTATGGTTTCTCTTACTTACGCCGATTCCTTGTACCATCGGTGCCATTTTGGTTTATCGCTTCCGACTCGATTCTAAATCCGCTTCACGATAAAAGACCGAGTTACTCGGTTTTTCTTTTGCTTTTAATATCTCTCCAAAAATCAGTCAATGAAAAAAGAGAATATTTTCTTTACATTTCAAAAATAGGTAATGATCTTTTTAATACAAAAACGCACCAGGAAAACCTGGTGCGTGAGAGAAACGAAATTTAGGCGCGGATCGATTGATCTTGATGAATCACGACGTTGTTTTTATCGTCCACATCACAGATGAATTTATCCTTCGTGTTGATTTCACCTTTGATGATGGCGGTAGCAATCGCTGTTTCCACTTTATCTTCAATGAACCGTTTGATCGGTCTTGCGCCAAAGGCCGGACTATAACTCGAATCAATGATGTAATGCTTCAAGGCATCTGTGAAGGAGACAGAATAATATTGTTGATTCAAACGTTCGGCCAATTCGCCAAGCATCTTTTCCACAATCTTATACTGCACGTCTTTTGACAATGGGTTGAAGTAAACAATCTCATCAATTCGGTTCAAGAATTCTGGCTTAAAGGTCTGATGAAGCAATTGTTCAACCTTATCGCGTTGACCGTTCAAGATGTATTCGCTTCCTAAGTTAGAAGTCATGATGATAATCGTATTCTTAAAGTCCACCAAATGACCTTGTGAATCGGTGAGCCGTCCTTCATCCAAAATTTGCAAAAGCAAATTGAAGATTTCGGGATCCGCTTTTTCAATTTCATCAAAGAGAACGATGGAATAAGGATTACGTCTTACCTTCTCGGTTAATTGACCTCCTTCTTCATAGCCAACATATCCTGGAGCAGCGCCAATCAAACGGGATACAGAATATTTTTCCATGTATTCCGACATATCGATACGGATGATGTTGTTTTCGTTGTCAAAGAGCGCTTCGGCCAAGGCTTTCGCCACCTCGGTTTTGCCAACGCCCGTAGGACCCAAGAACAAGAACGAACCGATAGGACGGTTCGGGCTTTGAATCCCGGCGCGTTGACGAAGAATCGCGTTAGAGACAAGACGAATGGCTTCGTCCTGGCCAATGACGCGACGTGCCAAAGTTTGAGGCAAATCCAAGACTTTCTCTCGATCGCCTTTTTGGATTCTGGCTACTGGGATGCCAGTCATCTTGGCAACAATCTTAGCGATGGTGTCAGCATCGACAATTTCGTCTACCAATTTTTCGCCGTTTTGCGATTGATCGGTTAACGTTTTAATCCGTTTCTCTAGTTCAGGAATGGTTTGATATTGCAGCTTAGAAGCTTTTTCATAATCGCCTTCTTGGAAATAAGAACCTAATTGAATGCGGTCCTCTTCCAAAGTGTGTTTCAATTCTTTGGCCTCATTAATTTGGGCTTTCTCCTTTTGCCATTCTTTCGTTAAGGCATCGGATTTGGTCTTATAGGATTGCAATTCGCCTTGCAATTCTTGCAAACGTTTTTGAGAAGACTCATCGCTTTCTTTTGACAAAGCAACGCGTTCCACTTCCAAAGAACGAATCTTGCGGTTCACTTCGTCCAATTCCGTCGGCATAGATTCAATTTCAACCTTAATGCCCGCGCAAGCTTCATCGATTAGATCGATGGCCTTATCGGGTAAGAATCGATTCGTGATGTAACGATTAGATAAAGTAGCTGCCGCAATTAAAGCATCGTCCGTAATACGAACACCGTGGTAGGTTTCAAAACGTTCTTTAAGGCCGCGAAGAATCGTGATGGTGTCTTCCACGGTAGGTTCTGAAACCAACACCGTTTGAAAACGACGTTCTAGCGCGCGATCCTTTTCGATGAATTCACGATATTCGTTTAATGTCGTTGCCCCGATGCAATCGATTTCACCACGGGCCAACATCGGTTTTAACATATTTGAAGCATCCATGGCACCTTCGGTGCGTCCTGCCCCAACAATCAAATGAATTTCATCGATAAACAAAATGATTTTGCCTTCAGAAGCTTTGATTTTGTTCAAGACGGCTTTGAGTCGTTCCTCAAATTCACCGCGGTATTTGGCGCCGGCAAGCAACGCGCCCATATCCAATTCATAGATTTCTTTATCTTTTAATGTATTCGGAACATCGTTCTTTACAATTCGCTCGGCCAAACCTTCTACGATGGCAGTTTTGCCAACGCCAGGCTCGCCAATCAAAATGACGTTATTTTTGGTTTTTCTCGCCAAAATCTGAACGACTTTTCGGATTTCATCATCACGGCCAATGACCGGATCAATCTTTCCTGCTTTGACTTCTTGATTGACGTTTCTACCAAATTTATCCAAGACGTGTTCGTCTTGAGAATAATCTTCCATTCCAGGCATCATTTCCATAATGGTTCCCTCCTTTGATTGTTCCTTTTTGGAACTAGAAACATTATAGTCTTACTTTTAGCACTCTCAAGTGTTGAGTGCTAATTTTTGCAAATACAATAGAAGATTATTTTTTATGCGTATTTTTATTGTCTTGTAATGATTTTTGTCTTTTCTTTCAATATTTTTAATAAACGGCCATCAACCAAGGGAGCAAGCTTTTCGTATACCAGTTTATGGTAGTCATTTAACCAAGCGATCTCTTGATCGGTTAATAAGGACAAATCCAACGCTTTCGTTTCAAAAGGAACATAAGTGATGGTTTCAAAACGATAGAAATTGCCCTCGTCGTTAGAAATGTCAGGAATGCACAAAATATTGTTTTCTAAGCGAATGCCATATTTGTTCGCTTTATAGACGCCAGGCTCAATCGAAGTAATCATTCCCGGAGCGAAAACACAGCCTTCGTTTTTTCCTTTTACTAAGCGGTAACGGAAACCATTCGGGCCTTCGTGAACGACATTCAAGTAACCAATGCCATGTCCGGTTCCGCATTTATAATCCAAATGTTCTTTCCACATGACTTCCCTTGCCATCATATCGATGGTAACGCCGGTAGAGCCTTCCAAAAATACGCTTGAAGAGAGCGCGATTAAGGATTTCATCGTTAAGGTATAGTCGTGGATGAATTCTTCCGTTGGCTTCCCTAATAAGAAAGTACGGGTAGTGTCGGTTGTACCGGCTAAATATTGTCCGCCACTATCTAATAGGAGTTGAAGGGTTTGAGCGTCGATTGTCGTATGTTTTTCTTCGCTTGGCGCATAATGCATCATGGCAGCGTTAGGACCTACCGCGGCAATCGTGGTAAAGGATTCTCCTAAGAAATGTTTTCCTTCTGCGCGGAAAGAATGTAAGATTTGGACCAAGTCCCATTCATTCTTCCCTTCGATCGGATGCTCTTCCAAATAAGCGATGAATTTTAATAAAGCAACACCATCTTCCGCTTGAGCCATTTTGATGTTTTCCACTTCTTTTGGGCCCTTGATTGCTTTCATTAACTTGGATGGGGCAGCACCAGGAATTGGATTCGCCAACAAACGATAAAGTTTGGCATTGCATTCTTTGGGGTCAACCAAAGTTGGGACGGCGGAGCGTTCTTTTAGAAAAGAAACGATATGGTCATAAGGCTCCACCGTCACGCCAGGAATAGAGAAAGAAAGGCGAGAAGGATTAGCAAACAAAAAAGCGCCAGTCAGATCAATATATAAATAAGCATAGAAAACCGGAGTATCGGCAATGTCGTTGCCACGGACGTTTGTCAAATAAGCAATGTCATCAAGACTGGTCAACAAATGAGCACCTGCTCCTGCTTCCCGCATTTTTTGTCGAACGCGTTCTATTTTCTCTTGCACGGTAAGGTCTTGATATTGCGGATTGCTAAAATCCCACAAAGGATCGTTAGACAAAGCCGGGCGAGAAGGAAGCAAAGAAGCAAAGGAGATATCACGAACTTCCCCTGCTTTTTCTAGTTCCGATAAATCTTCTGGCGAAAGAATAGAGAAATCCGTTCCCAAAGGATAAAGATGATGCTTCTTAAGATAGGTATAAGGATCTAAATTTTCCGGGCGATACAGTTCTATAAAACGATACGAAGTACCCTTCAATTCTTGTGGGGCAGAGACGGCAAAACGGCCATCGGACCAAAGCAACGCTTCTTCTTCCGTGATTAAGACATAGGCGTTATCCCCAGTAAAAGGACAAAAATAACGCCGTTCTGCCGCATAATAAGGCGCTGGTTCTTCACTATGATGTGGATCGCCCGTTAATATCAAATAAGCGCGAATGCCAGCTTCTTTCATGGCTTTTCGTAATTGAATCAATCGCTGTTCGTAATCCATAATTCTTCTCTCTTTCTCTCCCATTATAGAAGAAATTATTTTGAAAAGACGGAAAATGCCTTCTAAAAACAAAGGTTGTTAGATGACAGCGACTTGGCCAACGCCTATGACTGCCTTCAGGATCTATATAGATACATGAGAGTGGAGGACACATTCACCAAATGTCTGGAGAACGTTAGATTCGTCGCCAGGAAGCTGGAAAACTGCGGATGCGACGTGCTGTCAAAAGTCGCGGCGACGTACAGGAAATGGGAGGTGGAGATCGCCAGGGGGCTGGCGAAGAACGAGTTCGGGGTCGTGCTGAGCAACGCGAAGATGAAAGCCGGAAACGACGTTGCCCAAACCATGATAGATGCCGCGTATGGGTACCGTAATTTCGAGAGTTTCAGGAAATGATTTTTGCTCATGAGGTGGAACGTGAAAAGATAAAAGGGCACCCGTTTGGATGCCCTGTTCGCTCAACTACCTTACGGTTATAGTTTTGGTCGGTTGCTTTTCGCAAAACCACTTTAAACCACCATAGATGTTACAGAGCCCTTTTTATTCTGAGAGGCAAGACAAAGTTCCGACAATGTCGTAATCTCCTGCAGGCAATACGTCATGATTCGGCAGGCTTTCGCCGTTGCATTTCAAACCCTTGCCTGGCAAATGGAGTTGCACTTTCATCGCCACCGGAACATGAATTTGATAACGAATAACATCGCCTTCGTGATCCCAAGTCACGCGAAGTTCGCCTCTCACTGTATCTAATCGCCCTTCCACGTGATGGAGGGAAGGAGCAATAACAGGAGATACTTCAACATCATCGGTGGTGATGTCCTTCACATGAATCCCCGCTAGATAGCGATAGAAAATATAATCGTAGCTACCAAACATCGGATGGTCGAAAGAGTTCATCACGGAAAGATTCTCTTTTTCCCACCGTTCCCAAACGGTGGTCGCTCCGTTCGCTAGCATAAATCCCCATCCAGGATACTCGGGATTCTTTAAAACCTTGAGGACCAAATCGGCATCCCCATGCTCACAAAGCACAGACATAACCGGCCGATATCCTTGATTGCCACACGTAAGATGATAATGATGGTCTATGACGGATTGGCGAAGATGTTGATATACTTCTTGTTGTGCTTTCGCGTTTGGTGCTAGCCCTAAATAAAGCGCCATGCCGTCTTCGGTCATCGTCCCATTCACGTAATGGCCATCATGGAAATAATGTTCGTTCAAGCTCTTTTTACTTTGCTTGGCCAATTCACCGTAATGTTGCTGATCGGCTTTTTTCCCTAAAATGCCAGCAAGTTCGCTTAAGGCCAAAAGGTGCCAATACAAGAAATAAGAACTAATCGCGATGCCGTCGCTTACCGCATCGGGGAAGTTCGTGCATGACACCCAATCGGCATAGTAGTAATAATCCATGATGAAATCTTTTTGGTGTGAGAGCAAGAAATCAACCCAGGCTTTGTGACCGGAATAGTTATCCGAACAAATTCTTCGGTTACCATAAAATCGATACGCTTCTCGCGCCAAAAGCAAATAGGAAATCGAACAAACGTCTGCGGGTCTGCCACCCGTATAATAAGGCGCCGTATCGGTAATCGCCCCGTGCGTGTCTTGCGTTAAGGTCATATCCGCATCCACTTTTTCTAGGAAAAGATTCATGTCGAAGTTATAAACGCATTGGAAAACGCGCGTTGAAACATCGTTTACCCAGCCAAAACGTTCATCTCTTTGCGGGCAGTCCGTCAAAATCGAAGTTTCGTTATTCTGCTCCGTGATGACAGCCATTTTATGCAACCGATTGAGCAAAGGATCGTCGGTAGCAAAATATCCTACAGAGCGATTGTCACTATGAACGTGTAATCCCGTTAAAGACAATAATTGGACATCGCCATCCGTCCAAATTTCAACATAGCGAAATCCATGATAGGTGAAGCGTGGAGCGTAAGTCTCCGTTCCTTCACCTTTCAAAATATAGATATCTTCGGCGTCCGCGCTACGAAGATTCGTTTGATCGATGTGGCCATCATCTTTTAAGGTCTCGGCGTGACGCAAACGAACAACCGCTCCGCGTTTTCCACGCACTTCGATGCGACAAAATCCCGCAATATTCTGCTGGACATCATAAACGGCATCATTCGGCCCGAAGGTATAAATCCGCTCTCCTGGGTAAGTTCCTAAAACACGGATGGGGTTTATTTCTTCAGGAACAAGCTCACCCATGTTTTGCTGCGTGTGAATGCCGCCAAACCAATGGTGATTGTATTCACCCACTAACGCGGGAGAAGAGAATCCGCCAGGATACTCGTCCTCCACTCTAGCGTCATAGGTCTCGCCGGAATAAATGGAGTTACGAGTGATGGGGGAAGGTGCGAACCACCAATTGTAATTGCTATAAGAATGAGCTTCATAGGTGGAACCGTCAGTAAAATCGACATACAGTTGCATCCGTAGCTTGCGATTCCCATACCAGCCATATCCCAGTAAGAATCCTAAAACGTTTTTATCGAGGTTCAATTCTTTGGTGATGTCGTAGGTGCGATAAAGCACTTTTTTGTCATAATCTGTAACGCCTGGCTCTAACAAGGCGTCTCCGATCTTATGCCCGTTGACGTAGAGTTCATGATACCCAATCCCCGCGACATAACATCTTGCTTTTTTGATGGTTTTTCCTTGAAAGGAATCCAATTCTTTACGAATCGAAAGAGCACCTCCGTTCCAAGCACAAGGCACGCCGATCCATGTACCAAGCCATTGGTCTTTCCCGATTCTCGTTTCAAAACGAGTTGAGAAAGACACGCATTCATGGTCTTTGGTCTTGATGATCAACGTTGCTTGATACTCGCTCCGATATTGCAACGCTTTTCCGTGATAGACGATGGCAAAGTTTTGTTTTGCCTTCTTTTCACCGCTATCCCATAAGGTGATACCGCTGCCTTTGACAAGCAAGCGATAGGAATCCGGAAGGGAAGTGCTGTTGTCGTTATAACGCCAGCTGAAACTGGGACGCAAACTGGCGTCCATCGGCTCCTTTCGTCCGTCAACGAGTAAACTTTCAATGCTTAGCACAAAGATGCTCCTTTCTTCGTTGGTTGAGGAGAATAATCAACGATTATTTTTTGTGACGTTTCTTCAAGAAGAAGGTGGTCAAGCCGCCAGCCAAAGCGACCGCAGCAACACAGCCAACCGTAATGCCAACGATGGCACCAACGCTTAATCCGCTAGAAGGTTCTTCTGGGGTGACAGGCGTCGGTTCATCGGAAGAGCTCGGAATGTCTTCGCTGGAGGTGGCAGGCGTTTCGGGTTCGGTGACCGTAACCGTAATGGTTTTGGTCAAAGTCTTCGAAGGATCATCGTCATCCACCCAAGTGGCCATAACGGTGCATGTGCCAGCTTTGAGGCCGGTGATGTTACCAGAAGCCGCGACTTTGGCGATCGACGGATCACTAGAAACAAAGGTAAGGGTACCGCTGGTCGCTCCTTCTGGCCCACGGCTAATGCCGCTGCGAATTGTCTTGCCAACTTCCACAGAAACAGAATCGGCTTTAGCAATCAATTCAGTGGTAGCAACGTAGGAAGTCCAGCCAGCTTCACCATAACGATAGGTAATTTCTTTGGGGAATTTGCCTTCGATGATTTTCTCGCCAGTTCCTTCAACTGGTTTGCTGGCGCCGCCGGCATCGGCGATATCGCCGGTCCACTTGTAGTAACCAGTTCCTTCCGAAATCGTAATCTTGTCGCCTTTTTGGTAGAGGGTTCCGTAATTGTCTTTATCCACAATCTTGACGCCATCTTTGTAATTGAATTCCGGGAAGAGCGCGATTTGCGCGCCTAAAACGTATGCAAAGAAGTTCACTTTGGTTCCGTCTTTATGCGTCCAAGAAATGTGTTCTTGATAATATCGCCCCGTCTCATCGTCCGTGAAGTTCGCTTGGTTCGTGGCCGTTTGATCGCATTCGATGAAGACGCAGTAGTCGAACCAGTCAACAATGGCCACTTCTTTCACCTTTTCGTCCACATAGTCATAAACTTTTACGGCAACGCTAGCCGTGTAGACATTGTCATCCACTTTATAGCCAACGCTGACGCTCAAATCTGCGGCTTTACTCGTGTCGATGGTGGCAGCAACTAAGTTATCGGTATTCAAATCGAATTCCGGCGATAAGGTATCGTCTTCAAAGAGGAATTTTCCTTTCGTCGCAGACGGAAGGAAAGAGGTGTCACTGCCGACGGCACGATAGTACGTGCTCGGGCCATCCACAAAGGTGATTCCTTTAATCGCTTTAGCCGGATTGACGGTAAGCGTTAAGGACTTGGCAACGTCACCCAATTTCGCTTCAATGGTGACTTGGCCTTCTGCTACGCCCGTCACAATACCATGGCTAGAAACGGTTGCGATGGAAGTATCCGAAGATTTCCATTCAATCGCTCCATAAGAGCCTTCCGGAGAATAAGAGACGGTCAAGACCAACTCATTGCCCACCGAAAGATAGTTTTGTGGAGCAGAAATCGTGAAATCCGTGGCATCCACAGTCCATGGAGTGTAACTCTTGGTCATGGCAGAGTAGAGCAAACGACGATCGGCTTTTAGCTCTTGCACGGCATAGAATCCGCCATCTCCCGTCGGCGCGTGGCTGCCGTCCACCGTGCCCGAATATTGATAAATGCGTAATCCTTCTTTTAACGTAACGACATCGCCATCACTTGGCGTGTAGTTGCCATAAATGATGTAACGAGCACCGCCAAGATTCTTGACGCCGGTAATGTCCATCGGACTGCCGTTGACCAAAATGTGTTCTTTGACATAGGAAACTTGATCCGCACCAAGGTTGACGTATTGAGCGCGGTCATAGGAATTGCCGATGCAAATTTGGAAGGCACCACCCCAACCGGTGTTATCGACGCCCGCTAAAGCTCCTTCGGCATTCCAATCGATGGCTGTTAAAGCCTCAATCGAAACGGCTAAGGTATCTGTGAAGCCGTCCACCGTTAACGTCAAAGGATATTCGCCAATCACATCAGCGTTCACTTCACCAGTGAACATGTCCGCCGTCAAAACGATATCAGATTCCGTAGAATCGGCATAAATCTTTTTGGCTTTCACGTCACTCAGCCATAACTTCCAATCATTGCCTTGGCCAACGTGTAATGTTTTGTTTTCGTTGGTGATGGTAATGCCAGTCAACGTTTTGGTGGCGGCGCAATGGACCGTCACCGAAGCGGATAAGCCGTTGCAATAAGCAGTAATGACCGCGTCACCCGCGCCAATTGCAGAGACCAAGCCATTCGCATCTACCGTCGCGATGGTTTCATTGCTTGATTTATAGAAAACAAGCGGGTTTTCTTCAGTGGTTTCCACCACTGGCGTTACTTGATAGGTATCCCCCACCGCAACGTCTTCTTCCGTCGCGGAAAGCGAGAACGAAGTCGGTGCCACAAAGGGGGTCCATTCTCCTAATCCGCCATTGTCGAGCTTGCAAATGTATTTTTGCTCGTCCGTAAAATGAAGATTGATATCTTTGGTGTCATCCGAATTATCCCCTGCAAAAGTTGTGTCTGCCGGGATATCAAAGATATAGCCTTTCACATCGATGCTGTTGTAATTGAAGAACACCTTTGAGCCATAGTTAAAGAAACCGGTAATGTTTTGTGTGTTGCCATAAGGATCGGTCAAGGTGAAATAATGGTTGAAAGAATAAGTGGTTTGGCCTGCCGCCCAAACAGATTGGTCTACCAAAGCCGGATCCGTTTCAAAGCCGATGGCCTTGAAATTCCAGGCACCGCCATCAAAATTTTCGACTTTGGCGATGTTGCTCTCCGTTAAAGTCGCCGTGTTGTCCGCATAAACGCCAGCCATCTTTGTCAAATTGATCACGGCGCTGAGCGCGAGCACCTCCACCACGGATGATGCCGCTAACGTGAGAAGAAAAATTTTTGTTCCTTTTTTCATAATTAAATATCGTCCTTTCGATTTCGAACTTTTTTCCATACCACCTACGGGATGGCAGCCGTTTCTTTCTTTTTTTCTCCCGGTTTAATCCTCCTTTTCTATATTTATTTTTTAATATCCAAATCCTAAGCGGCCTAATGGGGCCACATCGCCCGTCACGTAATAATCCAACTCATCGTCTGGATTCGTCACATTGTCGGCCCATTTGAAAGAAAGTCCGTTCTTGTCTTGGTATCCGACAAGGCTCTTTTTCACCGCCAATTGCAGGACGTTTTGATAAATGACGACCGTTGCGCTCCCGACTTTGGTGAAGACATAACCGCCATCACTCTTTTCTACGGACCCATTGCCATCGCGATTGATCACATACTGGAAGCCCATGAAGCCATCCGCATCGCTGGTTTTTAAGAAGAGATTCATGTAATTGTTATTGCCATCATAGGAAGTGATGGGGTCAACGGTTTTTATCCGGAAATAGAGATTTTCGTCATCTTGGGTGACTTGCATTTGGGTAAAGTCATTTCTGCCAGAATGATCCACGTAACGATCGGTGCCATTCACCACGCAATTTTTATAATCGCGGTTGGCAGGGTCTCCCTCTAAATCTTGATAAACGGGAAGCCCTTCCCATTGCTTTTCGTCAAACGATTGAATATCAATCGATCGTTTTTCTTTCGCATAGCGCACATAATCCGTCATCTTTAAGCGTCGAATGTTCTCAATTAACTGCAAATAACCAGAATCGCCTAATCTTCCTCGTTCGGGTTCTAAATCACGTGAATATTCTTCGGAATAGACGTCTACGAAAGAACTGCGTTCCGTGCCATCTAAAGTCATTTTGCCTTTCATCGCCATCCATTCGTTCCAGCTGGTGCAAAGATAGTAATCGATTTGATCCTGCCGTTCGATGGCGCTGTCCCACATAGTTTGGAAGCTTCTTCCAGCGGTCCAGTCTTCTTCTTTTTGCCCGTTGGATCCTGGGATATAACCACGCGAACATTCTGGGTCTTCGGAAGAAACGGAAATCACGCGGTGCGAATGTTGCGCAACCGGAATGCTTACCGCGCGTGTTTCCGTGTGGATGGGTTGCGGGTATTCCCAAGTCATCCATGGGATGGAATTGTCGTTATGGATGCCGTTTGGCCATTCTGATTCGCGAATATCGAAATGTTCATACATGGCATTTGAAATCGGTGCCGCCGATGGTTCGTTCGGCCGGTAACGTGTTTCATCGCTTGCCTGCGCATTATTTTTGGTGATACCGATAATTAAGGGATCAAGCCCGTTAATAGAGAGCCAAAGCGAATCATAAGTGCCGTCTTCGTAATAAGAACGATAGATGGTATCCACCGTGGTAGCGGAATAGCTATTGGTGTAGAAAGCCAATTTTGGCACTGGATAGCCTTTTTGCTGGTAATCAAGCCAAATGTCGAGCAAATTCTTCGTCGCTTCCGGATAGATGACGCTATTTGTGGCGTCGAAAATCAAATAATCCACTCCTGCCAACAAGAACATTTCCAAATGTTTTTTAATGACATAAGGATCGGCGCTATGGTAATAACCGAATAATGGTTCGCCCCAATAATGGAAGGCATTCATTGGGGACTCGGGATAGTCTTCGGCACTTTCGACTTTCATCTTGCCATCGGGCGTGGCCAAAAGTTTGGTGATGTCGTAGATTCCTGTTTCGTGCGTTCCGTGCCACAAACTATAGAACAGCCCCACGTATTTCTTCGTTGCTTTGAAGTGATCTTGCCGATTGATTTTTCGCCCGTGCGTATCCGTTCCTTCTAAATTCAAAACGGAATATTCGAGCGGCGTCAGTTTTCGTTCATCACGAGGCAAGCTCGGATCGTCATAACGAATATTGGTGTCGTTTTGGGTAGATGTGTTTTTGTCCATGTCCGAATCTCCTGTGGTTGAATGATTGCAACTGGTGCAAACAACGAGGCAGCTCAAAGCGAGAAAGGTGAGTTTTCGCTTCCGCTTAATAACCGTATTCATAGCTCATTCTTCCTAACGGCGCCGAATCGCCGGTCACGTAATAATCCATGATGTCGTTATCTTTAGTGACGTTATCCATGGCTTTGAAAGCAACATGCACGTCATCTTTCGTTTTTCCGATTAAGGAGAGCGGCAAGGCAAACGTAATAACGCTGCTAGAAACCACGTAATTGCACTCACCAACTTTCGTCCAATCGTTGTTTTCGAATTTTTCGACTGAGCAATGCGTGCCATCCCGCGAACGATTCAGGCGGAAATCATAATTATTTCCGAACTTTTCATCATCTTGGTAACTATTCAGCAGCAAGTTCATCCATTTGGTATCCGTTGCATCTGGGATAGTGATGGCGTCTTTCGTCTCCACATAGAAATAAAGGTTATTCGCATCATGAGCGACTTTAATCTTGGTGATGTCGTTACGAGCAGAATTGTCTTGGTAGACGCCGGTGCCGTCTTTGACACAATCGCGGTAATTGCGCACCATCGCATCTCCAGCAAAATCCAAATAGTTGTGCTCAATGGCATCCCAACTGGATAAGTTATGTTCATCGATGGCAGTTTCTGGGTAAAGATAACGCGGTGCCGCTTCAAATTTGAACGCACGGATATTGCGGGCCAATTGCAAATAGAAATTATCGCCCAATAAGCCATCTTCCATTTCGCAATCTCGCGAATATTCTTCGTTATACTCGTCACAGAAAATGACTTTATCGTTCGAAACTTGTTTGATCGCCATCCATTCGTTCCAGGTGCTTACAAAAACATTTTTCACTTCGCCAGTTTCTTCATCAGGAGAAATCGCGCTCTTCCATTGCGACTCAAGATTTAATCCTTCGGCAAAACGCGAAGAGTCTTCTTGCATCGAGGAAAAGTCAAAGCCACGACCCCAACTGCTTATCGGATCGGCCATGTTGTAACCTGGGCCTTGGGCGACCGAAACCGACATCGTACCCCGATAATTGTTTTGGGGATAAGTCCATTCTTGCCAAGGAAAGCCTTGATTGAGTTTCGGGGATTGGTCAGGCCACTGCGCTTCTTTCAAATAGAAGAACCCATCGAAACGTTGATATTGCTCATCGGTAAAATCTGCCGTATTAGCGACGATCATCGGTCTATCTTCGATGGTATACCAAAGTGGTTCAAATTCAGGATGTTCCTGATAATAGAAGCTATAGATATTTTCGACTGTTCTGCCAGAAGAAGAGTTGCAATAGAAAGCAACTTTCGGCACTTTCCATCCTTGCTTTTGATAGGTTAAGAAAATATTGCTTAAAGCGATTACCACGTTGTTATAAGTCACGGAATTCGTGGTATCGAACACGATGTAATCAATGCCGGCTTGCACGAATAACTCAAGATGTCTGGCGATGACAAAAGGATCCGCGGAATTATAGTATCCATAAAGCGGTTTACCCCATTTATGGAAGACACCAACGGGGGAAGCGGAGCTCCCTGCTGGATCCAAAGGTTCATCGGGAGAGTATTTTAAAAGCTGCGTGATGTCATAAATTCCGGTTTCGTGTGTGCCATGCCATAAGAAATAGAAAAGCCCCACTTCTTTTCCGTTTTCTTTTTTCGTCGCTCGAAAGGTGCGTCCGAATGCATCGGTTCCGGTCAAACTATTCAAGGTATAAGCAAAATCGTTCAGTTTGCGGTCATCTACGACGGGGGATTGCGAAGTAAGGGAAGAGTCATCCGTGATGTCTTTAGAAACATCGCTAGAAGAAGCGGACTGGCCGCAAGACGCGAGCAACATCGTTCCCAAAGACAAGAAGACTGAGATCTTGGCAAAATCCTTTTGTGACATAATCTATCCTTTCAAGCCAGAAGTGACTGTACTGTCCGTTAATTCGCGTTGGAAGAGGACGAAGATAATCGCCGGAACGATGGTCATAAAAACCCCACCGGCCATTCGGATGTTGGCTAAATCTGCCGCCACATCGCCTTCCGTGAAGTTTTTAAAGAGAATATAGGCGAAGGTGTATGGGGCGTCGGCCGAAGACATATAAAGCAATGGTCCGTAGTAATCGCTCCAAGTGGCGACAAAGACGTTCACCATGATGTAAATCAAGATGGTGCGGCAATTGGGCAAAACGATTTGCCAGTACATACGGAAGTAGCCGCAACCGTCAATCTTGGCAGCATCAATGAGTTCGTTCGGAATGCCCATCATGTACTGACGGATCAAGAAGATATAAAGCGCACCGCCACCAAAGAGATTCGGGATGGTAAATGGCAACAAAGTATTCAACCATCCAATTTTGGAATAGATAACGTAAAGCGGAATCTGCGTAACGATACCCGGTAACATGATGGTCAACATCATGGCCGCGAAAACAATGTTTTTGCCACGGAAGTGAAGCTTAGCGAACGCAAAAGCCGCCATCGAAGCCGAAATCGGGATCGCGATGATGTTGAAAACAATAACAATCATGGTGTTCCCTAGCCCTTCGGCAAAGGTGTGCCCTTGCACGTTGGTTGTGAACAAACGCACGTAATTTTCCCACTGGAGATTTGAAAAATCTGGGAAGAAAGGAACTTTAGGATCGATGACCATCGAAGAAGTCATCAATGATTTGTTCATCATAAACACATAAGGGAAGAGAAGAATTACGGCGATGATCGTCATGAGCAAAAAGAGCGCGGAGACTTTTGCTCCATTCCAGACTTTTAGCTGCGTATCTTGGTTTCGTCGCGCGATTCGTTGTTCATTGCTACTCATGCTCATTCTCCGTAAACAACCCATTTGCTCGTCTTGAATAACACCAACGTCAAGATGCTGATGACAACGCACAAAACCCATGATAAGGCGCAGGCATAGCCAAGATTCCCATCTTTAAATGCGGTAAACCAAATTTTCACACCGTAAAGATAAAGTGAATCATCGACGCCACGTCCATTACGGGTAGCGATAACGAGTGTTCCGTTGTATTGCAAGCTGCCTATCACCGAAGTTACTAAGTTAAAAAAGATGATTGGGGTGGACATCGGTATGGTGATATGCGTAAACCGTTGCCATCCGTTGGCGCCGTCAATCTTCGCTGCTTCATATAAAGATGGCGAAATGCCTTTAAAGGCACTTAGCCACAGAATCATGCCGCCGCCAATGCTCCAAATGCCCATCAAAATCAAAGAAAACATGGCGGTGCTGGATTCGCTAAAAAACGGGAACGCAGGTAAGCCCATCGATTCTAAGATGCGGTTAAAAATACCGTAGGTGTTGTCAGTGATGTCTAGCCAAAGCAAGCCATTAACGACACCCGGAATAACGCAAGGGAAATAATAAAGGACGCGGAAGACATTGGTGAATCGGCATTTATTGTTGACTAACCACGCCAACAAATAAGAAAGGATCAAGTTGAGCGGAATGGAGACACAAGTATAAATAATCGTGTTTTTCCATACGTTGCCCATTTCTTTGTCGCGAAACATATGAACGAAGTTACCGAAACCGATAAAACGATTCACGGTAAATCCGTCATAGTCTTTGAAAGCCCAAACCAGGGAGCATAAGATCGGAAGCAATGTGAAGAAAAGCAAACCGATAATCAAGGGCGAAACGAAGAGCCATCCGGCAATGGTTTCTTGCCTGGTGAAGCGATTCGTCTTCCGATGACGCCCAGAAGTTTGGATGCTTAAAAAGGCTTTTTCCATAGACAAAGTCACCCCTTGATATCAATGAGCCTTATTGGCCCATTGCAGATTTGAAGTTGCTGACGGCGTTAGAAACAACGACGTCGACCGATTTACGCGCTTGCGAGGCGTCAACCAAGAAGTCTTGGAAAGCAAGCTGTAAACGAGACATATACTTGATATCCGCACGAGAAAGGTATTCTTCGGTGATTTTGTATTCATCGTTTTTCAAATAGGCGCTGAGATTTTTATCGGTATATCCTTCGCCCCACTTCTCTTGCGTGTAATCATCCATATCCGAACGAATAGGAGCGAGGTTCAAACCACCTTCGGCCATGTAGTTTTGCCCTTCTTTGCTGATGAGATATTGCAAGAATTTCCAAGCAATCGCTTTATTTGATGATTTCTTGTTGATCGTGTAGCCAGCAATACCCGCGCCAATTTTTGGCGTATTATTCGCTTCGATTAAAGGCAAAGTAACCAAATCAACGTTGCCATGGATGTTGGCTTTCGTGTCGTAATGGGAGATGGCGGCCGACTGGAAGCAAAATGGCGTCGTGCCAAATTCGAAAGAGGAACCCGAGGTGACACCGGCACGGACAATATATCCTTTATCGGTGATGTCACGAATTTCGTTAATCATACCACGCGTTCCTTGCGAATCGATGACCACTTCGCCCTTTTCATTCAAGACGTCTGCGCCATAAGAGCGAAGCATCGGGTAACCAACGGATCCCCAACCGGTTAAATACATATCGCAAGCATAGTTGCCATCGGCCTTGCCTTGGCTTCTCAGATATTCCATCCAGGATTCGCAAACGGATTTGAAATCGTCCCAAGTCCAACCATCTTTGATTTTGCTCATATCGATGTTGGCGTCTTGAAGCAATTTCTTGTTGTAGAAGCAAACGACGGAGTCTGCCGAACGGGGCACAACGTAATGGATGTCATTCAAGCTGCCCATGTCGAAATATGCCTTACGATAATCGGCCCAACTCCAACGATTCGCTTTGGTTTCGGCGGAGATATATCCGTCTAACGGTTCTGCGATATCGTTTTTGATGAGATAGAGGTATTCAGGACTATTGGTCCAAACAACGTCAGCCAATTTGCCAGACATTGCCATATTACGAACTGTGGTTTCATACGAAGAAACCGAGGTATATTCCAATTTCAATGTGGCGTTGGGGTAAAGCAAGGAGAATCCTTCGTCCCAAGCCGTTCGAATCATAGATGTTTCGTTGTCATTTCCCGAAGGAATTAAAATGTGCAATTCCGCCGTAATGTCGCTGGGAACGTCAACATCGACATCCGCAATCGAAACAGGGGTGTTAGAATTCTTGCCCGATTGATTAGCGTAAGGGTCTTCGACATTGCAGCCGGCAAGGCTTGCGGTGGCTGTCAGAACCAAAAGTGGTAAACCAACGCGATGAATTCTTTTTTCCATATTTAAACCTTCTTTCTTTTATTTCGCACGCTTCGTCGGATCGACGAAAGCGCCAAGAACACATTGAACGTAGAAACGATGTCCAAAATCATTGGGATGATTGATACCGTTCGCTGTGTAATCTTCATACCGCTTATATTGCGTGTTGAAATAATCGAGTGATGCTTTGTTGACGTCAATCACAGCGATGCCTTGACCATCTTGCCCATAATCTTTGGCGAGTTGATGCAACTTTTCTTCATACATGGTCATTTTTTCTTCGTCATAGATATAGGGGTTAGGCATCAGGGGCGAGAACAGAACAATTTCGGTATTTGGCAATTCGTCATGGATATAAAGAATGATATCCAGCATCAAATCGCCGTAGCTATTCGGGGTTTCGCTGTTCCCCAAATCATTGACCCCGTAATGGATAAAGACCACATCGGGATTTTGATCTTTGATGGCTTGCAATTTCGAAGGATCAGAAGAGACATAGCCGGCAGTTGTTCCGCCGACGGATTGATTCGTCATTGTGACATTGCAGCCGTATTCTTTTCCCAATGCGTCTGCCGCTTGTGGAACCCATGGGTCCATAAATGGAGCGTGTTTGAATAGTCCACTGCTGGAACATCCTTCCGAAATGGAATCGCCGATGGTGACAATATGCACATCCTGCTTTCCTTCTAATTTAGCTTTCAGTTTGGGAAGACTGTCTAAACAATATTGTGGATACGCATCCCGATTAAGGTCATGAATGTCGTAGGCATAGGTCACATGAATTTGGTTGGCGTAGAAAAAAGGCGACTCAGTATAAATGGTGACGCCGGACCAAACGGTATAATCCGTTGCTTGGTTCGTGATTTGATCCACTTTGCGGTAAGGCTCAGGAATGCCTTCTCCTTTAAGCTGCGCTTCCGTCCAATAAGGAATTTCAGATCCTTCTTTCCAAAGAATCTTATTGCCGCTGATTTCGTAGTCTTTTCCTTCGACATACTCTTTGGTCCAAGTGTAGTCGTGGATTGAAATGACACGTTCCGGTTTGAAACGCAACCGGCAAGAAATCGCACCGCTTTCGTCTTGCACCATCATGGCTGATTCGTTGTAAATGACGTTGCCCCAGAAGAATGGATCACGCATTTGCTTTTCCTCAAATTCATAAGGAATAGACGCAACATCTTTCATAAAATTTGGAAATTGATTCATATCAAGGTCTTCCGCTGAGCTAGTAACAAGCGATGAAGGGTTTGCCGTTACGGAACTCTGTGCCTGTCCTTGCCCGCAGGCAGCAACTCCCAAGACAAAAGGAGTACAAAACAAACCATAAAGTATCTTTTTCTTTAATGAGTTCATGGACAACCTCCGAAGGTCGCGCATATTATTACTCGGACTGGCTTTATTATATCTATCTGATTTTGGGCAATCAACTTTGCACAAAAACATTGCTCATATCAATGATTTTTAATCATTAACACGCAATTCGATTCGTCAGTCTTGCCTAAATCTTTCATTTTTTCTTATTTTCGATCATAATTAATCATGAAAGTAGAAGTTATTTATGTTAATTGATGAACGAAAAAATCAAATCTTAATGTTGGTCAAAGAAAAAACATATGTCTCCGTCAATGATCTTTGCGAATTGGTGTATGCCTCTTCGGCCACGATTCGTCGTGATCTTGCTTTCTTGTCGAAAGCGGGATTAATTCAACGGGTTCGTGGAGGGGCGTCGGTACTTGGCAATTCTACCGGCGAAACCGCTGCTATCGTACGCGCACAAGCCAATATTTTTGAAAAGAAAAGAATCGCCAATGCTGCTTTCCGCTTTTTGCATAACGGCCAGTCATACTTCTTCGACGGCTCTACTACCGTCGGTGAACTCGTTCCGTTATTAAGTAAATTGCAAGACACCACTGTCATTACTAACGGGTGCGAAAATGCAGTGAGATTGGCGGATATCCCTTCTTGGAATAGTAGGTGTTGACTCTGAGATCCAGTGAACGTATGCCATCTGCCAGTTGCTCATCGACGTAGCGACTCTGGGTCTCTGCAAACTTGGAAAAGTGATCAGCTGCAATTAGTGGCATGGCCGCTCCAAAGAGCAGACTGGTTCCGGGGCCGAAGATCAATCCCGCCCCTATGCCTAATCCACCGGCAATAAGCGACATATATCCGGTACTGACGTTTCCTTCCATATCCTTCGTACAGGAATCATGGGTTCCCGGAATATTGATCTCGTTGAGATAGCGCTCTCCGGATATGCCCGACATCCAGTCTCTGCCGCTGAATTTATCCCAGTTTGGATCCACCTGGCTGTTCCATTTGATGAAGGGATTCGGATCGATCACGACCTCCTTTGCCTTCTGGTAAGCAATCAATTTCCTATATCCAAACCCCTCCGTA
>CADAUN010000004.1 GCA_902791085.1 uncultured Erysipelotrichaceae bacterium
CAACGAATTCCATAAAGCCTTAAGAATGGAAGGATCGGCTAGACGGCGATAAGAATCCAAAGACCAATATGCGCCTTCCCAATTGGTTCCGTTTGACTGTAAGAAAGTCAAAACAATCATGGTGATCGCGGGCACCACCACCAAAAGGACCAGCCAAACAAAATAAGGGACCGCTAAACCTTTAAAGCGTTTCATGGGCTTCTTCTTGCTCCATTTTCCGTCCTTCTTCGCGGATTTTACGGATGGCGGGCGGTTGTTCTTCGTCGCCGACTTTCATCAAATGAATCTCGTAAGAATCAATTTTCAAGCCGATTTCTTGCCCGACTTCGGCATTGTGATAATCTTCGACTTGGAGCACATTCCCGTCGACGTTGACCCATAAATGGAAGGCGACGCCACTAAAGACACTCTTGGTTACGATGCCATGAAGGAAGGCTTTCTCAGGTTCTTCAAACACCAAATCAAAATCTTCAGGACGGATGACGGCGTCCACCACTTCGCCCGGAATAAAAGTCGTGAGATAGGTTTTAAAGATGTGGCCCAAGAAAGAAATTTTTTGGTTCCCAAAATAAACGCCTTCTAAGATGTTGGCGCCTTCATAATTGGCCAATAATTTCGCTTTGTCTTCTTGTTTTGATTCGCAATAGATGTTGCCTGGGGCAATCGATAACCCAATCAAGGCACCAACTTGATATTTATCGTCGCTTTCAACGGCAACTTTTGTACCGTTAATTTCTACTTCCAAATCGTACTTGTTTTCGTTGAAGTGCACGCCTTTCACGACACCTTGTAGTTGCGATAGCTCTGGTAAGCCGATATCAAAACAAGATTTTTCCACGATGACGTTGACCGCTTCGCCAGGACGATAATCGGTGGCAGAAATTTTAAATTCATGGCCAAGCGCTTGCAAACGGCGTGGGGCGGAATAGACGCCGCGGAATAAATTAGCCTCTCCAATAAAGGTGGCCACAAAGCGATTCACTGGGGTGTTATAAATGTCTTCTGGGCGGCCCATCTGTTGGATTTTGCCTCCATTCATCACCACGACCGTATCAGACATTACCATTGCTTCTTCTTGATCGTGCGTGACAAAAATAAAGGTGATACCTAAGCGGCGTTGCATTTCCCGCAATTCCAAACGCATGGATTTCCGTAATTTCAAATCCAAGGCAGACAACGGTTCGTCCAACAACAAAATCCGTGGTTTATTCACAATGTCTCTAGCAATCGCGACACGTTGCATTTGCCCACCGGACAAAGAAGTAATTTCGCGATCTTCGTATCCTTCGAGATTCACTAACTTCAAAGCTTTTAATACTTCGCCATGAATCACTTCTTCCGGGAACCGCCGTTCTTTGATTTTGCATATCATCTGATAATAAATATCAGTCTTGGCCAACGCAGAAAGAATGGTCTTTTCCACCGTAGAGAAGGAATCGTTTGGTTGAAAAGCGTCAGGAAAGGGCAACGACAAAGCTTGGAACAAATCCTTTATTTCAGGTTCAAAATCATGATATTTATGAAAGAAATAATGGCGATGGAGTTCTTTTAAACGTTGTTCCGCTTTCACATAAGTGGATTGAGATTCAAATTGATGCACCACATAAGCTTTGACGTCTTTTGGCTTTTCGATACGGGAAAGAATCTTTGCTAAAGCATCCACATCTTCTTCATCAAAGCCATGTTCGCTCATCAAATTCATGGTTCCAATATCGTAGACATTCGAGTAGATGTTATTCCTTAAGCCAAAAGCAATGTTGTCATAGATATTCATGTTGGGGAACAATGCATAACGTTGAAAGACCGTATTAATCGGACGCTTATGCGCGGGAAGGTTTTGCATTTCTACCCCATCTAGCAATAATTTTCCCTCTTGCATGGTTTCGAATCCGCCGATGATTCTTAAAATGGTGGTTTTCCCACATCCAGAAGGCCCCAAAAAAGTGACAAACTCGTTTTCGTTCACCGAAAGATTGAAATGATTGAGAATGACGTTGTCGCCATAAGTTTTTCGAATATCACGAAGTTCAAGAATTTTGTGTGCCACGAAAGATACCTTCAGCAAAGAAAAAGCCCCGAGAAAAGAACGGGGAATAAAACCAGCGTTATCGAGGCAGTGTCAGAGATGGAAACATCGGGGGCAAGAGGGATCGATTGCATAGGCCAATTTTTCAAGCGGGATAATCATAGAGCAATGAGACGGAAAAACAAGACGGAATTTTTGATTTTTTGTAGGAAAGAATCAAGAAGGAACGAAAACCACGGCAAAAAGAGCCATTAACCGATTTTTTCTGGATTCAAATTGTTCACTTCAAGACGGAAACGATAACGATCGCGTTCCAAATCGCTTGCCGGATCTAGAACCGCAAGAGATCCTTGGTCACACATCGATGCTCCCGCTTTTTGAGGCACGATTTTATACGTCAGGCGTCCCCGATGAGAAGAAGAATACTCGCCGTCCCAAAACATTCCCTTCTTACCGTAACCTAAGAAGCGATAAGTAGAATCGCTATTCTCGGCACGATAGACCCGGTAAACCTGTTTGGTATCGCTCCAACGCAAAAGGACACCTTTATGGTGATAAGTGGCTTTTAAGGAAGGAAGGTTTGGCGTTTTTTCTTCAAGATGTTCGCCATGAATCACATAGAGGCTGCCTTTTTTGGTAGGAAAACTCCAAAGACGACCGTGGTGAGTAACAGAGATGAGTTTGCCATCTTCAAACACTTTTATTTTTGCTTTTGCCGGGAAGAAAAGTTTTGCTTCTTCTCCGGCTTTAGATTGAAGAACGATTTCGGTCAATGTTCCTTTTTCTTTTTTCAAAGAAACAACAAACCCTTCTCTAGCACACAGTCCTTTTGCTTCAAAAGAAGACCAAGCAGAAGGACAAGCCGGCAAGAAAGATAAATAGCCTTCGTGGCTTTGAAGAAGCATTTCTGCAACGCCAGCGGTGGCTCCAAAATTGCCATCAATTTGGAAAGGAGGATGAACATCCCATAGATTGGGGAATGTTTTTTCGCGAAGCATTTTGGACCACAATAAATAGGCGTGGTCACCATCGCCAATTCGCGCCCAACAGCATAAACGATGCGCTAACGCCCAACCCGTTGATTCATCGCCGCGTTCCGTCAAAGTAAGTCGGGCGGCGTCTAACCATGCCGGCGTCTCGTGATTGATAAAAGAGGCGGGCATCAAACCGACCAATTGCGAAAGATGACGGTGATGGTATTCGCCGATTTCACCATAGAAATGTTCTTCACCATATTCTTTGATTTGACCGCTATAGCCGATGCGCACGGGTTCATAATGTTTGATTTGTTGACGGGCTTTTTTGGTGGTTTCGTCTTCCACGCCGAGTTCTTCAGCGAAGGCTAAATCATCCATGGCATTTTGATATAAGAAGCTTTGATCAAAGGTGGTTCCAATCGAATGATAATACGGTTGCTTTGCTACATCGTTCTCCCAATGTCCGGAAAGCATTTGCTCAGGAGAAGCAGAAAATCTAGCTAGATAGGAAGTTCCATATTGTTTCACTGACTGAACAAAGAATTTTTCCATGCCGTGCACTGCTTCAAAGCCGTCCGTTGCCAAAAACGCTTTGTCTTTTGTAAATCGATAAGCATCCGCGAAAATGAGGCTCGTCATGCCACCCGTTCCGGGACCAGAGTGACCGGAAGAGGAAATCCCTTCCGCCTCATAGCAAAAGACACCAGTTCCAACAATCCAGCCGGCATCTTTGACGTTCTTTTCTGGCGCAATCCAATTCAAAGCGGCTTTTGCGTTCTTTTGGGCTCGAGGCAAATAAGCTCTCCACAAATTGAGATATCCTTGAAAACATTCAGCAAGATTGGTGGTGAAGGCCGGCCAAAAATTCATTTGAACATTGATGTTATGCCAAAACCCGCTTCCCCAAGGGGAACGATCATAGACAGTCCAAACTCCTTGTAACGAAGGGGGCGTCGTTTTTTCTCTGGAAGAAGAAATCAAAAGATAACGACCGTATTGAAAATAAAGCTCTTCCAAATAAGGTTCCCGTTTTCCTTTTCGATAGCTCTCCATCAATTCAGGAACCGTTCTTCCGTCTTCTTTCCCGCCGAAATCCAGCGTGACGCGATCCATTAGGTTTTGAAAATCCTCAAGATGTTCTTGATAAAGGGATTCATATCCTTTCTCACGTATTTCTTTAACGCGTTCTTCCACTTCTATTTTGGGATTTGGACCGCTGGCCCGGTGCAAAGGATCTAAAAAGACAGCGGGATCAAACTGATAATTCGTTCCCGCGACAAAATAGAAAATCGCTTTCTTAGCGGAGGCGATTTGAATCGAATTGTCTTTAAAAGTAACTTGGCCATCGCTTTCCACGAAGAGTCGCCCTTCAAAAAGAATTTCGTGGCAAAACAATTTGCCATGCATCCGAAGCGTGTTTTCTTCTACAACCACTTCTCCTTCTCTTCCGCCATCTTCTTTGGATCTTTCTCCTAAATAAGGAATGACAAGTGTGGCAGAAAGGGAAATTGGTTCACTAGAATCTACCCGATAAACGAAAACATTTGACGGATAATTGAAGAAGGATATCCGATGGATTTTTTGATTTTTTGTAGTAAATGAAGACGAAACAATTCCACGGTTTAAGCAAAGAGAACGTTCATAATGTTCATAAGAAGAGAAGGGAGAAGTAAGGTGAATTTCCGCGAAGGAAGTCATTCCCCCGCGACGGAAATCATTTTCCAGCTCATTGGTGGAAATCACGATGCGTTCTTCTTGGGGGTCACCAAAAATCGATGCTCCAAAATATCCGTTCCCGATTGGTAAAGATTCTCGTTCCCATCCTTCTGACGAGTTGGTCGCAGGGCGATCATAACGAAGTCGTAATGTTTTCCGCGAATTGTTCATATTGCGTTTATTATATCCTCGCTTCCCTCCTTCCCGAAGAAAGAGAGCAAGAAAAAGGACATCCTTTCCTTAATGCACAAAGTTCTCTTTATGATCAGAGCGATGTAGCTTCCGGTATTGTGAAGGTGACATCATGAAGCGTTCTTTAAATAAGCTATTGAAATGAGGCAACGAACTGTATCCCAAGGTTGTTGCCACATCGACAATTGCCATGTCACTATGAACCAAATAGTTCGCGGCCGCTAACATTTTCTCTTCCGTTAAATAATCCATTAGTGATTTACCGGTATAAATTTTGAACAAACGCGATAACTGCGTATGGGAGTACGGAGCGTTCTTAACGACGTCTTTTACCCGCCATCCTGCATTCTTAGGATCGCTGATTTCTGCAATCAAATCCGTCAGCCAAGCGGGATATCCCGTCCGTAACATCCCGGTTTGACTTACCAATAACCGAATCAAGGTTGTCAACAATAAAGCGTCCACTAGCTCGATATCGCCCGCTTTATCCGCAACGCCAGGACGTAACAAAGCACAATAACGCCAAATCTCGCTGAGTTCCCAATCGGGCACTGTGAAATATAGGTCCTGCCGATTTTCTAATTCTTCAAAAAGGGTAGGCGACATCGCATCGCAAAGGGTATGAAAATAATCAATATTCACCATGAAGTTCAAATGACAAGAAGGCTTCTTTTCGTCATAAAGCTCATGCACATCATGCGGATGAATGAAAACGGCTTGGTTGACACCAATCACCCGACTTCTCCCATTCAAGACATTCCGATATGCACCTTGAATGACAATCGGAATCTCCCAATAGGTGTGAACGTGGGTAATGGGGTAATCGCGAAAGATAAAATGATAAAACAAATGCGGATTTGGCAACTGGTCGCCACCATTTTCAATGGCTTCTATCGGAATATTTTCGGTTCTCATGGAAATTCAAAACGTTAAAAATTGACAAATATATATGCATTTTATACCACATTTTAACTGAATGATGGTTAAAAATAGAAAGAATCGATGGAAAAAGCGTAAGCGCTTTCAAGTGCTAGAGGGTAAACTGAAATCAAATCTTAGCAGCCAATTTGACGAATCGTAACGATCGTCGGGCAGCAAAAACATTCGTAACAAAGGAGGATGGGTTACACCCAATTTATGAAGTCCAAAAAATCATTGCTTCTCCTCGTCAGCGCTTCCGCATTGCTTTTCAGTTGCAACGAGGAAAATCCTTCCACTTCCGCTTCTTCGGAAGGAAAAGCATCCACGACCACTTCGAGCCAAACGGTTTCTTCCTCTCCCTCCATCGCCAAAACATTTGCCATCACTTATGAAGCACAAAACGATATTTTTGCTTTAACGCCAATCGGCAATGTTGACCTTGCCAAAGTCGAAGCGGGAAGCAACGTATCCTTCTCTTTGACCTTTACTGCCGCTTATTCGCAAAAACGCAATTTGGTGGTGAACGCAAACGGAACCTCTTTAGAAGAGAAAGATTCTGTTTATACATTGAATAACATCCAAGAAGATGTCGCCTTGCAAATTGCCGTCGACAAGAATCAATACGCAGTCACTTACAATCACGATGACAATGCAAACTTGCTTTTCCAATCTATCAATGACGCAGCTTTGCCAGAAACGATTCTTTATGGCGAATCCTTATCTTTCCGCGTTGCTGGCGCTGGTGAATATTCACAAGAATTAAATTTAGCCGTGACCGCAAACGCCAAAGCGCTAACCGCTGTAGATGGCATCTATACCTTAGATAATATTCAAGAAGATCTGCTTCTTCATGTGACTTGCGACTTAAATGAATATTCCGTCACCGTTGTTACCAAAGACGAAAACGGCGAACATAGCGAAACCAATTCTTATCACAAAGGCGACGCAGTTCATCTTGATCGCCCAAGCGATTATCAAAAAGACGGCAAAACTTACACATTCACCGGTTATAAAGATTCCCAAGGAAATGATGTAACCACGTATACCGTAACGGGAAACGAAGGAGAAAACTTCCAAATCACCGCCCAATACAAAGCAACTGTTGGTTTGGTTTTGCCAAAAGAAAATGACGCCTATACCTTGCTTGACCAAGATGGCAAAGCATTAACAATGGGCTCCACGATTACCATCGAAGGGGAATCGATTTCTAATTTCGTCTTCCAAATTGAAGCAAAGATTGGGTACAGTCAATACCGTAATCTTGCTGTCAATGCTGGAGATTTGGCTATCACGCTTCTAGATGAATCAACACATCGTTATTCCATTGCCGTCACCGCCTCTGCGGTGTTATCCGTTCAAATGGATATCAACCAATATCAGGTTACAATGGAGAACACAACCATAGATGGCACCTCTGTCTCGACAACAGCACTTCACGGTGCCTTGCCGGCCACTCCTAGCCTAGATGGTTATCTCTTTGATCATTGGACGGACGCTTCGGGAAACGATGTTACGGCAATCACTTCTGACACGACTTTGATCGCCTATTGGAAAAAAGGCATCATGACCGCACAAAGCGAAGCCCGTGAAGCGTTGGGGCGCGATGCTTTACTTGCGACCAAAGGTACGGATTTTAACGAATCTGGCGCGCCAGAAGTAAAAGCGGCTGCTGCTCCTGGGGCAGAAGACAGCCCAAATTATGCCATAACCCTTCATGTGGATAACGCCTGCCTAGGCAAGAACCACTTAATCACTTTGCCCGCCTTTGATTTCTCCGCCTATCCAGAAATCACCTTCTCTTTTGGCAGCAATAGCTGGGGAACTCGATTCTATCTTGGTTCCATCGATACCATGAATAGCATCTTCAAAGACGAATGGGGCGATTCAATTCAATTCACCGGCGGTGCCGATCAGCAAGGAACCATCACCATCAAGAACGGTTACCTCATCGGTATCTATAATTCCAAGACGGCATATCAACGTCTAAGCGCTTCCGTCTATCGTGGCAAAGAAGGACTATCCATCATCGCACAAGGAGAAAGCAAATGGACCTTCTATTACGGCATCGGCGCTTTCCAAAGCGCGTATCAATCCGCCGATACAGATTATCGTGCCGAGGCAGCCAAATTATTGGCAAATATTCCTGCCGATAGTACGGATAGCAACGCAAAAGACGCCTTGTTAGCTTATTCAGAATACGTCACCACTCATTTCACCGCTTATGAAAAGGCGAATTATGCGCATAGCGGAAATGCAGCAACGGTAGAACAAGCCCTTTATGGCGGAAAGATTTCTGCTTTTGGATATCATCACGATAATTTCCCTGCCTTGACAATGCATGGCGACGATGTGGACGGAAACTATAGCAGCGCAACGTTGAAGGACAAACGCGTTGCTCGTCTGATGGCCAACGAAGATGGCGGAACGACTTATCCTGCTACGCAATATCCATTAGAATTGAAGTTGAATTACAACGCGATGGGCGGCTATGTGATCACCTTCCCATTAATGGATTTCAGCCAATTTGATGAAGCAAACCTGACCATCGCCATGGATTCCAATTGCTGGGGAACCAACTATTTCTTGGGCGACTCAACCGACGATAACGATGATATCTTTTGGCAACAAAAGACCACCAGTAACAAAGCAGTTCATCTCCGTGTCAAAGACACAAAGTTGATTCCGGGAGATGGAGAAAGCGCACGTAACGAAAGTCAATATCAGTCGATTTCGAATGATATTTACACTGGTAAGGCACCTTTGCAAATCACGCTCCGAATGGGTGGATCCACTTCTTCTTACGTGGGTAATTTCTATTTCAGCCATTGGATCGGAATCAAAAAGTAATTCATCCGTTTCAAGAAAGGAAACTTCAACATGAAACAAAAAGAATCTCTGAAGACGTTACCGTACGCAACGATTGCCTTATTGACAATTGCGACGCTTGGTGGTTGTTACCGTGACGATCCGACGACCGATTTAAGCACTCCGGTAGACGATGGGACAAAATCCGTTCTGCGCGTGAAATACCTCAATGGTGGTTTACGCGATGAATGGATTACCAATGTTTGTAACGATTTCTGCGAACTTTATAAGGACTATTCCTTCGAAGAAGGCAAGGTCGGTGTCACCATCATCCCCGAATTCATCAAATCGAATGCCCAAGTCTCCAGCATCAAAAATAATCCAAATGATGTCTTCTGGGCTGAAGACACGGATTACTTCACCTGTGTTTCCACAGGTCAGGTATATGACATCAGCAATTGGTTAAATGAAAAAGTTGCCGTCGGTCCAAGCAAAGCCGAAGAGAAAACCATCTTAGATAAATTCACCGATAGTTCAAAACGTTATTTTGCCGTCAAAGATGACGGAGGCAAGGATCATTATTACGCCATTCCCGCCTATGAAAATAGCTGCTTCTTGAATTACAACATCGATCTTTTTGACCAGAAATGCTTCTATTTTGCCAAAGACAAAACGGCCGATGGTATGAGCGAAGACCAACTCAACAGCAACGATGTTGATGACTTGTTTGTCACTTCTCCAAACGATGAGCGCTCCACGGGACCGGACGGTATTGCTGGCACTTTCGATGATGGATTACCAGCCACTTACGCCGACTTTCATGCCTTAATCACATTCATGAAACGTTCTAGTGTCACCCCTTTCATTTGGAAGGGCAACTTTCCCGATGATTTGGCATCCTTTGGTTTAACGGCCTGGGGCGGATCTTCGGGTGCAGACACCTTAGAAGCATGCCTTTCTTTAGGAGGCAATCTCTCTGACCTGATTGAATGGAACAACGGATCCATCGTTTATCAAGATGACGGCACGCCAAAACATCTCAACGCCACCGCGATCACCCCTGATAACGGCTATTTGCTCCACCAATCGCAAGGGCTGCTCGATTCTTTAAAATTGGCAAAAATCATGATTTCCAATGACGGGAAGGACAAAAACTATTACAAGAATTCCATGTCGCAATCCTTCGACCATTTGACGGCACAACGTTATTTCTTGAATGGTTACGCCCAAGGTATCGTGGAACAACCCATCGGCATTCTTGTTGATGGCACGTGGTGGAATAGCGAAGCCAATGGCTATTATCAATCCGAAACCGATCGGCTTTCGCGCCATATGGGTATTATGCCTGTCCCGCACCCGACACGTACTCAAGTGGGTCAACCCAACGTCATCGTCTCGGACCGTCAATCGATGATCTTTGTTCGTAGCACCATCGCAGAAAAGACCATTCCGGTTGCAAAAGCTTTCGTCCAATATCTCAATAGCGATGTTGCCATGAACACCTTCTCCCGTTATACGGACATGCTGCGTTTGATGAATTACGAGGTCACGGATGAAACCTTAAAAAGCATGTCTCCTTATGGTCGCGCCGTTTATGCCTTCTCAAAGAATGAGAATACCAAGCACATTAACTGGGTGCCGATGAGCGATATTGCCAAAAAGAACGCCTCGTTACTTTCTTATCGTACTTGGGGTTACAGCTTCTCCTCCTCTTCTGGCGACAATAATCCTTATACCTACTTTGCGACGCATATGAACGTCAGCGCCGAAGACCACTTCGATGCGATCAACCAATATTTCCATACGAACTGGTCTTATCTCTTAACCAAATAACGGGATTGAACCATGAGCCCCGCCTTATCGATACAACGCCCTTCTTTCCGCACCAAACGGAAAAAGAAAGCCATGAGCACGTTATTTTATACGTGCATGGTGTTAATTCCTCTCGCCCAGTTCTTCATTTTCTACGGCGTGGTGAATTTCAACTCCATCTTGTTGGCGTTTAAAAGTTATGACAACTCCACCGGCGTGGTTGTAGAGAGTTGGATTGGCTGGGGCAATTTCGAACGCGTTTTCCAAATCTTTCGCTCAGAGCAAACCTTGTGGATTGCGACAAAGAATTCCTTGCTTTATTTTGCCTTCAATCTTTGCGTTGTAATTCCACTTTCGATGCTCTTTGCGTATTACATCTATCGCGGGTATCCTGCGGCAGGATTTTTCAAGGTGATGTTGTTCTTGCCAGCCGTGATTTGCTCCATGGTTCTCGTCATCTTTTTCAAAGAATTCGTCGAAACCGCAATTCCAGAACTGATGGAACGTTGGTTCCATGACGATGGCTGGTATGCAATCTTATCCTCAGAAAACAAAGGACCAGTCGCCTTAATGACGTTCTATGTGTGGTTCTTATTCTCTGGCTCTATTTTGCTTTATCTCAACGCGATGGGCAACATCCCAAAATCTTTAATCGAAGCTGCCCAAATCGATGGTGCTGGCGAATTCCGCACCTTCTGGCGCGTTGTCATCCCGACCATTTGGCCTACGCTCGTTTCGTTAATCGTTTTGGCGTTAGCGGATTTGGTGGCCAATCAAGCCAGCCTCTTCTCGATTTACGGAATCTTCGCTCCAACTTGGTCTCAAACGCTAGGGTATTACCAATTCTTCTTGGTTGCCAAATATGGCGCCGATTCTCCTGTCAATTATCCCTTGGCGTCTGCCTTTGGCTTGTTATTCACCGCAATTGTCGCGCCGTTAACGTTGTTACTTCGTTATTTATTGACCCGTTTTGGGCCACGGGAGGATTGATCCATGCAATTGCTTGCTCACCGTGGCTTATATCGCTCCAAGAAAACGCCATTCTCCGCTTTTGGGGTCATCATCGGAATTCTCTTGATCCTTTACGTCCTTGGCATCATGATTCTCTTCCTTTGGTCTTTTTCCACCGCTTTAAAAACCACGGACAATTTTGACCGCGATCCACTTGGATGGACAAAAAGTTGGGCGTGGACCAATTTTGCCGACGTCTTCACCAAAATGAAGGTACAGGTGACCGGAAACGATGGCAAGCGCCACATGCTTTACCTCGATCAGATGTTCCTTTATTCCCTTTTGTATGCCGGCGGATCCGCGCTGATTCAAACCCTAACCACCGCGACGATGGCATATATGACCTCGACGTACCGCAATTGGTTCAGTCGCATTCTGCATAACATCGTCATCGTGACCTTGATTTTGCCGATTGTCGGCAATACCGCATCCATGTTACAAGTCATGAATGATTTGCACCTCTATGACCATCTTTACGGCGCTTATATCATGAAAATCGGCTTCAACAACATCTATTACCTGATTTTCTATGCCGCCTTCTCCAAAATCCCAAAAGACTACCGGGAATCCGCACGGATTGATGGAGCCAATCTCTTACAGCTCTATACGCGTATCTCCTTCCCGATGGTGTCTTCCTTATTCTGGACGGTATTCTTACTGCTTTTCATCGGTTACTGGAACGATTATCAAACCCCGTTGCTCTTCTTACCAGACAAACCCACTGCTGCCCTCGGTCTTTATTACTTCTTGCAATCAACCGATCCTGTCTTTGCTAACCCGCCGATGAAAGTGGCGGCTGGCATTTGTGTCTTCATCCCTATCTTTATCGTGTTCTTAATCTTCCGCAACCGCATCATGCAAGACCTTAACGAAGGAGGAATCAAAGGATGAAAAAAGCATTGCTCTGTCTTCTTGTTCTAAGCGCCCCTTGTTTGTTGGCCTTAGAACCGGGGAACGAATCCTATCTTTTGCAAGCCGAAGAAGGATCTACCCCTTCGTTGTTTGCCAAGAACGGCTTAAAAGAAAAGGCGTTGCGTTCCTTGCCTGGCAGTACTCGCAAAGGAACATTGCTTTATGGTTACGATAGTGGCGCTTCCGCCACCATGAAAGCGCCATTGAAAGACGCTTTTACGGCTAATATCGTGGCTGCCAATGATGCCTTAAACGGCTACACTCTGACTTTTTCTGATAAAGCGACGAGCAAATCTTTTGATATCGGTGTCAATCTTTATAGCGCCTATAGCGACGTCTATGTTGCTTACCAAGGACAAAAAGTCGGCATCCATACCTATCAAATCGATTGGAACAAAGAAGAACGGTTGCTCGGACGCAGCGCCGCTTATAACGCCCAAGGCGAATATAGTCGCGTTTCTTCCCGCGAAGTGACGTTGTCTTTCGATCCTCTCACCATGCAAGTCCAAATGAAATCCGATACCGGTTCCATGAAAACCGTGTGGGATTTCGCGAATGAATATAATGACGGACAATATCTCGCCCACGATTTAACCACGTTTGGCGAATATACCGTCACGCTGACATTCGGAACCGTGAAGGCTTATTCTTCCGCTTCTTTGCTACTTTATTCTTTTGGTGGTTTTGATTTATCGCAAAGTTTGGAGAGCAGCGGAACCTTATTGACGGCAAATGTCCGTGAAAATGCCAAAGTAGGTCAAAGCTATACTGCCCCAACGCCGCGGATTGTCTCGGCAACGGATGGAGAGCTAGACGCTTCTCATGTCACATTGACCATTCGAAATCAAAATGGAGATGTGATTCAAGAAGGAAATTCCCTCACTTTCACTCCCGCTACCGCTGGTTATTATTATCTCTATTACGCCTATGACGACGACATTCATCAAGCGCACGCATATTATCGGATCGAAGCAAAAGAAGAATTGGTTGCCACCTTCTCTTACGAAAAAGAATTGCCACCTTCTACCGATATCGGCGTTCATGGTTCTCTTTCTTTGCCGCGCGCTTACTTATCGGGAGGAGCGTTCTTAAGTGGCAAACAAGTGGAAGCTCTCCTTACCATTCAAAAAGACGGTATGGCATTAGATGGATATAGCAAAATTCCTGGTGGATTTACCTATGAATTCCCTTCTGCTGGCGCCTATGAATTAATTTATTCCCATCCCTCTTATCCAACGATGAAGGAGTCACATCTTGTCCAAGTCCGCGATGATATCGCCACATGGAAATTATCTTCTCCTTTGTCAGAAACCAACGCCTTAGGCAGTCGTATCGAACTTCCTAACGCCACCGTCTATGTTCAAGGGGAAGCAATTCAAGCGACGAAGAAACTGGTCTTCCCTTCTGGACGCGAATCCAGTGGAGAAATTGCATATCTCACAGAATTAGGCAATTATCGTTTGGTTTATTCTTATGTCATCCACGGCAAAACCGAAAGCCATACTTATCGTCTTAGCGCCCATACAAGCAACGTTTCGTTATGGAGTGGCGCCCCGGTTGCGTATGATTCTCCTAAGGAAAACCTCACTTATCATGGCACAAAACTAACCTTAAAAAACGGTGCCACTGCTCTTTATCAAAAATGCATTGATTTCAGCCAATATGCCTTTAATGACAACGCTTCGGTTGCTGAAAAAGAAGCGGAACATCCTTTCTTGGATTTAACGTTATCGCCACAAGCCAATGGCACCTCCGATATGACGGCGTTGTATGTCGTATTAACGGACGCGGAAGATCCTACTAACACCGTGGAAATCCGGATGCGCAACGTCGTTTGGACCACCCATGCGATTATCCGCGCCAAGGCCAAGAACCAAATTTGGGTCGGATATGACAAGGATTTCTGGAATGGTGCCATAACCATCGTTGATTCCCAAGCACACGAAGATGGTGGCGCCGGTAGTGCACTAACCTTCACCCAAAACAATGATGGGCAGGACGATAGCTATGCAACCAATTCGTTAAAACTTTATTGGAATAACGCCAAACGTTGCTTATATGTTAGACCCGATCAATCTGGCTTATATGGCTATACCAACAGTGGCCCGAATACCGATATTGTGAAATCTTGGCTGGTTCGTGATTTTGCCACTACCGATGACAAATTATCCGCCGGTGATGCCCCTTGGTCTGGTTTCCGAAGCGGCAAAGCCTACGTTTCGATTTACGCCAAAGGCGTGACGTCAAAAGCGGATGTCTTTATTCGTTCCATTGATGGCTCCGATCAAGGCGATCCGTTCTACCAAGATCGGAAAGGCCCCTCCTTGATCGTTAATGTCCCATCGACGTCAAAAGGAGCCTTGCCTGCTGCTTTGATGGGTAAACCATATCGTGTCTTCTCTTATCGTGTGCAAGATGACGATTCTACGGTTGCTTCTTTATCGATCAAAGCCTATCTCAAAAATCTCAAAGGCGAGGAGACGGAACTCTATTGCGGTTCTTCTTTCATCCCCAATCAAGAAGGAAGCGTGCGCTTAGTTTATGAAGCCAGCGATGTCTTTGGTAACGTCACCAAGAAGGAATATTCCATTCCGGTGAAAACCACGCTAGACACTCAAGTCATTACCTTGAATGGAGAATTGCCGACGAACGTTAAGGTGGGAGACTTTGTCACGGTCCCAACGGCGAAAGTGACCGGTGGAGATGATTATCATCAAATAAAAATCACCGCCCAAGTCGGAGAACACGAAATCGTTGTTGAAAATCAACGCTTCCAAGCTCTTTATGAAGGAGATTACGCCATTACTTATGAAGCGGAAGACTGGGTTGGGGAAACCGTGAGCAAAACCATTTATCTCCATGACGTTAGTTATTCCAACGCGCCACGTTTTGAAGCGGATGAATTGTTCTTGCCTGAAACCTTTATTTCCGGTCAAAGCTATCCGCTAAAATCGTATGTCGCCTCTTTGTTCGTGCATGGAGAAGATAGACCACGTTCGATTCCTGCCATTGTCGAAGTGACCGATGGAGCAGGAGCAAAAACGTTAGATTCAGATTTAGTCTATGTTCCTAGCGCTTCTTCTTCCGTTACAAACGCCATCCTTCGTTTCCGCTTCCCCGGTCTTGAAGGCGAGAGCACAGAAATTACCAAAACCATCCCAATTCGCACCATCGCCCGTGGTGGCGGATTCATGGCCAATTATTTCTTGGCGAACGAAGGAACGTCTATTGCTGCCAGTGACGAAGGCATTGCTTTAAGCGCGGAATCTGCCTCTACCTTCGGCGCCTCATTCTTGCATCGTTTGAGTGATAGAAACTTGCCGATTCGTTTCTCTTTTAGCAATGTAAATTCCTTCCGTATGGTGTTACGCGACAGTCAGGAAGCGGAAGAGAAAGTGACTTTGTCTTTCCAAAAGAACGGTTCGACTTTATCGCTCACTGGCCCCAATCATTCTTCTTACACGATGAATAGCCAAAACGGGCAGTACATGCTCCGCGTGAAGAATTCGGGTAGCATCGTCGATATTCGTGATGTCACGATGGGTACTTTGAGCGCTTATGATGACGGAAGGGCATTCCATGGCTTCTCCAGCGGTTCTTTCTATTTCTCGGTTGAAGTCGATCGGGAAAACGAAAACTCTTCCTTCGCTTTCTTAGGCATCGCCAATCAAACCTTAAACAATTTCCGTAGCGATACCGCTTCTCCTTTATTAACGATTCATGGCAATTGCGCCGGCCGTTATCAAAAAGGCGAAAGCGTCTCAATTCCTGCTGCTAGCGCTTATGATGTCTTAAATGACGTTGGAGAGGTGAAAGTCAGCATTTCACGAAATGGCGAGACGGTGGTAAACGAGACTTCTGCGACAGAAGCAACGACTTTCGTTCCGAATGATTATGGTACCTATGAAGTGCTATATACCGTCATGGATTCTCAAGGAAATTACGCGCGGAACGCCCAATATTTCCAAGTCGTTGACGGGGTAAAACCAACCTTGCATTTCGCCGAAGAAAATCCATTCCCAAGCGAAGTGAAAGTTGGAACTACTTTGAAATTGCCTTCTTATACCGTCGAAGATAACGGCGATTTAACGTAAGTCGTCGTCAAACTCTATGTGAAAAAGCCAAGCGGAGAGATGCTGATACCAAGCGGAGATAGCTTTACTTTCGATACACGCGGCACTTATCGCTTTACCTATTTCTTGCAAGACGAAAATGGCGGAAGCCAAGTCATTGCCTTCTCAGTTAACGTTCGATAAAAGAGGAAAAGATCATGAAAAGCAAATTCATTCGTCTATGGGGAACGACGTTGTTGTTATTCCCTTTCCTGATGGGTTGCCATCCCAAAACCCATGAATCCTCTACCTCAAAAGACTCTGTTCCTTCATCGGAAAAGATTGCCGACACCGCTTATAGCATCGTTAGCGATGGCAGAAGCGACTATTCCATTATTATTCCCGCTGCCGCCGATAGCGATGTGACCTTTGCCGCCAGCGAATTACAAACTTTCATGGCGCTTTCTACCGGGGTCAAACTCCCCATTCTTTTCGACGATAATTTATCGTTCGACGAAAACAAACCTTACTTCTCTTTAGGGAAAACCAACATCTTTGAAGGAAGCAAGCTTACCTTCAGCGACAATATGCGGCTGACTGGTTATTATCTGAAACGTTTTGGAAGGCAAGTGGTACTCGCATCACAAGACGACAAAGGATTGGCTTCTGGTGTTTATGACATGTTGAAGACGCTCGTCAATCTCGAGATCTATAACGTCGATGAATATGATTACGACCAAAAAACCAATCTTGCTTTGCCGGATTTCGACATCAAGTTCATTCCGATGATCGACGTCAGAGAATTGCTCTACAAATCCTTAAGTGATGACAGCACCTATAGCCGGAGGATGAAATTCTATTATGCGCCGCGGAAATGGGGTGCCTTTGCCCATACCACCATCACCCAATTCCTGCCATTAGAAACCTATTATAACGATCATCCGGACTGGTATGCGGCCAATAAAAGTCAGGTGTGCTACACCAATCCTGGTGTCTTGGAAGAGATGTCCAAACGGGTGGAACAATGCATCGAAAAGAATCCCGATGCCGTTTATATCCAAATTGGTCATGAAGATAACCATGACATGTGCATGTGCGACGCCTGCGTCAAAGAACGAGAGAAATATGGCGGACTTTATTCTGGTCAGGAACTGCGTTTCACCAATGACTTGGCTGCCAATGTTGACACGTGGCTTGCACAAAACCATCCCGACCGTACCATCAAATACGTCTTCTTTGCCTACCAAACTTCTGCCGAACCGCCAGTCAAATACGACGAAGCAACCAATACGTATTCGCTTTATGACGCGGATTTGAAGATCCGTGACAATGTCATGGTGATGTTCGCGCCCATTGATATGAACTTCTCAGTGCCGTTAACTGACACCATCAATTCTGCTCAATTCAAGCAATTAAAAGGCTGGCGTTATTTGTTCGATTATTCCAACCAGCCCGACGGCATCTATGTATGGACTTATTCCCTTTATCCTTATGCCGTCTTTGTTCCGATGAACAATTTCGGAAGCTATGTAAGCCAGTACCGCACCTTTGCCGATTATGGTTGTTGCAACGTCTATGACCAAGCCCAATACCAAACGGGAACGCCTTGCTTCGAAGGGCTAAAGATCTATACCCAAGCCAAGGCGATGTATTCCCGTGATTTCGATTACAACACCGCAGCTGCCGATTACATTCAACATTATTACGGCCCTGCCGGAGATGCGATGCAACGCCTTCACGACTATTTGATTGCCTATTATCAATACCTCGTCGAAGAAAAGAACATGGGTGGCGGCATTATGACGGTCATGTACGACAGGAACTTCTTCCCTTTGAATACCCTTTATGAAATTCAAGGATTCATCGAAGACGGCCTTGCTGCCATTGCTTCTTTGCAAGAAAGCGATCCCGAACGTTATCAAGTGCTTTATGACCGACTCCGTCGCGAACAATGCTTCCCGTTGTTCTTGCTCTTCTATTTCTACCTTGATTCCATGCCACAAAACGAAAAAGTCGAAGGCTGGAACATCTTGAATACCTACACCAAGAAATACGACATCACCTGCACGGCGGAAAGCCGCTTCAACGTCGATGAATATCTTGAAAGCTGGCGTTCTGCCATCTTTGGGGAGGAGGATTAAGATGAAAAAAGGAAGCGCGTTATTACTGATTTCCACCTTGTTTTTGGTGGCGTCTTGTAACCATAACGATCCTTCTTTGGAATCTCACCAAAACACAACTCCTTCTTCCCGAGTAGAAGCGGCTAAAGTCACCTTTGCCAAAACAGAAATCACTGTTGAGGAAGAAAGCCAAACCTTGTTGGCCTTTGAAACCAATCGACCAGGTCTAGTCACCTTTACTTCAAGTGATGAATCCGTTGCCGTTGTCTCCAAAGAAGGCGTTGTGTTAGCCAAAAAAGCGGGCGACACCACCATTAAAGCCTCGGTGGAAGAAGCCAATGCAACACTGACTTTGCACGTGATTCCAGCGAAAGGCGAAACCGCGATTGTCGCGCCTTCAATCCTTTATTTAGATACCAAAAGCAAACAACCCGTATCCATCGACGCGAAATTGCTCCAAGATGGCAAGGAAAATCCTTCAGCCATTTTCACCTACGAAGTGGCTGACGACACCGTCGCAAGCGTGGATACGAATGGTGTGATCACTCCCATAAAATCTGGAAACACCATCATTACCATCCGTTCCGATAACATTTCTATCGATATTCTAGCGGATGTTTATGACGAAGCCATTCATACGCCGAAGGAATTTACGACTTTCTTAACGACGGGCCAGGCGAAATATGATGCAAAGGGCGCCCCAAATTATCGTGCCTATTTAGCTAACGATTTAGATTTCAAGGACACCGTATACGAAGGATACAACACTGCCGATGACCGTGTTGACGCAACTGCGTTTAGCGCAGAACTAAACGGTCGCTTCCATGCGATTCGAAACATCACTTTCACGCAGAATGAAAACCCGCAATCTTTGTTTGGGCAATGTGTGGGTTCAAAAGTCTATGATCTGGCTTTCTTAAACGTTACATACACTTCCGAAAAAGCGGGAGGTCTAGCTTGGAAAGCAGCCAAAAAGTGGGCGACTGTCAGCACAGCTGCCTCTTTCGAAAACATTTACTTAGAAGCCAACATTGAAAACCAATGGGGCGGATTGATTCCAACATTTTACGGCAACGACATGACCAACGTAGTGGCTAAGTTATCTTCTAAAGATGGTGTTTCTTATGACACCATCCGCGGTTTGGCCACCAATGCCTATAACTGGGATCAAGGGATCTTGCAAAACGTCATCGTTTATTCTTCTTGCGGTGCCATCACACCGATTGGCCATAGCGAATATATCAATGGACGCGAACTTGATGTTTCTTCCTTGCATTGCACCGAAAGCGTGACGGAAGCGGCATATTGGGGCATTACCTCGTTAGACGCCTCCCGTTGGAATTTGTCTCCTACCGCATGTCCTTCTCTCATCACGGAATAAATCATTTATGAAAAAAATCGCTCATTTTGGAAACACGACAATCTTTTCGTTGAATGGAACATGGTCCTTTTCATTAGACGGAGTCTCATATCCTGGCCACGTCCCTGGCGATATTGTGACCGATCTTTATGAAAATCATTTGATTGAAGACCCTTTTTATGGCGATAACGCTAAAAAGATTGCCTGGGTGCATGAACGCGATTGGACTTATGAGACGCACTTCTCCTTAACGGAAGAAGAGATGTCTTCTCTCGCCCCCGCTTTAACGTTCTTGATGATGGATACCTATGCCACCATCACCTTAAATGGCAAAGTCATCGGAAAGACAGATTCCATGTTTGATCGTTATACCTTTCCCATCAAAGATGCGATTCAATCTGGAGATAATGTCTTAACGGTGACTTTGCATTCGATTCGTCAGGTTTTGCGAAAGGTCCATAATCCCCGTTATCATGCTTCCTTCTGTGACGATCGGGCGACGCTTCGCAAAGCCCAATGCCATTTTGGGTGGGATTGGGCACCAAACTTCCCTGGAACAGGAATTGCGGACTCTGTATTACTTTATCTTGGAAACGGAAAACGGATCGATTCCGTTTATCCACAAACTTGGAAAGATGGTCGCATTTCCTTTCTTGTGGAATTGAATCTACCTCACGAAGAAGCGCTTGCTTATCATCTTCGTTTGCAATTAGAACCGCATCCAAATGCTGGTTTCGATAATGCCTTGAAGATGGAATTACCCTGCGAAGGAACCAAAAATATTTTAAATTTTCGCGTGGAAAACCCCTCTCTTTGGTTTCCAAACGGATACGGAGAACAACCTTTATATCATTATCGGGTTGAACTTTATGATGAGAAAGGACTCCTTTGTGACATCAAAGAAGGACGGCTCGGCATTCGCGAAATTAACATCGACGAATCCCCCTTTGACGCAACAAGACGCAACTTCCGTTTTATCGTGAATGGAATGCCTACATTCTTAACCGGAAGCAACTTTATTCCTTTATCTCCTTGCACGGGATCCATTCCTAATTCGTTATATCATGATCGCCTACTAGACGCGAAAGAAGCAGGCATGAATCTCCTTCGTGTTTGGGGTGGCGGCTTATACGAAAAAGATATTTTCTATGACTTATGCGACGAGTTAGGCATATTGGTTTATCAAGATTTCATGTTCGCATGCCAATTCGTTCCTGACGATAACGATGGATTGCGAGACAAAATTCTTCGTGAGGTGAAGTATCAAGTCAGACGATTGCGTTCTCATCCTTGCCTCGCCCTTTATAGCGCAGGCAACGAACTCGGCGACGCGTTTGCCACTGAAAAAGATCGGCATTATTCCTTAGAAACGCAACGTGTCTTCTTTGCCGGTGTTGTGGCAAGCGAAGACCCAAGGCGAAAATTCTTGTGGGACTCCCCTTATTCTTTAACCGATGTTGGCAACGACAAAACTTCAGGCGATTGCCATTGCGGTTCTTATATCGAATGCAGCGAAGAAGACCGCTGGGACAATTTCCGTTCCTTCGGAGAAGAGAACGACTGTATGTTTGTCAGTGAGAATTCCAGCTTAGGCGCATGCCGTTACCGTTCGTTGGTAAAATTCATGCCGCCTGACG
>CADAUN010000005.1 GCA_902791085.1 uncultured Erysipelotrichaceae bacterium
AAAACCTCCTTTTTTGGACAGCAGGACATGGAAATTATACTGTTCTCAGACTAAAAGCAGGATTTTGAGGAAAAACGGAATTTAGTTTAAGAATTCACAATTTGAAAAAAGACATATTTTTTCGTTTTCTTATGACGCTTATATATCTATAATATTTTAGGTAACTTAAATACTGCTAATTTTCAAATATGCGCATGTCGCGCCAAAGATAGGAGATAGGAATGAGCGATAAAGTCAAAATTTTCGCCTTGGGCGGTCTAGACGAAGAAGGCAAGAGCTGCCTTGTCGTAGAAATCAATGATGAGATTTATGTGGTTTCTTGCGGGATTAATTACCCCGATCGTACGATGCCGGGTGTGGATTACGTAATTCCTGATTTTACTTATCTAAAAGAGAACAAAGACCGCGTTAAAGCGTATCTTCTGCCCCATGGTCACGATGATGAAATGGGTGGTCTGGTTTACGTTTACAATGAAGTTCCTGCTCCGGTGTACGCGTCTCGCTCCACTTTGATGATGCTAGAAACTTTTTCTCGCCATGCCGGCGTGAATATCAAATTCGATGAGCACCCCGTCGAAGCCTCTTCTTCTTTCTATATCGGGGCGCGACGCATTTATTTCTTTCAAACCTCTCACAATATTGCGCAGTCTAGCGGAATCGCTATTTCCACTTCGTTAGGAAACGTTGTGGTAACAAGCGATTTCGTGATTGAAAACAACGCATCGCCTTCTTACAAGACGGATTTGAACATGATTGCAAAAGTTGCAGAAAATCCGACTTTGGTTTTGCTTCAAGAATCGCTTTACGCTGCTAGACCGGGTTATACCGCTCCAAAATACAAATTGATTCCGTTGATTGAAAAAGAAGTCAAAGATGCTCCTGGCCGTACCTTTGTGGCGCTTTATGGTTCTAATTTTTATAACGTCGACGAATTGGTGTCTCTTGCCATTGCTTCTCATAAACGCATCGTTCCTTACGATGACGATACGGCCGATTTGATCAAAGCCATGCAAGCTTCTAAGCAAATCGTGATTCCACGCGATAATTTTGCTCCTTTTGATGACATCAATCGTTATCGCGCCCAAGACTTGATTGTCTTAATGCTCGGCTTTGGAACCAGACTATTCCGCAAAATTGCTTTGCTCGCAGCAGGGCAATCGGAACGTCTTCGCCCCATTTTGCTCGATGCCAACGATACCTTCATTATCGCTAGCCCGGCGAATGACAATACGGAAATTGAAGCCACGGATGCTTTGGATGAGCTTTATCGATCTGGCTGTCACGTCCATTCTTTGGGACGCAAAGAATTCTACCGTATGCATGCTTCTGAAGAAGATTTAAAGATGATGATCTCTTTGCTTCACCCCAAGTATTACATCCCGGTAAAAGGTTATTTCAAAGATATGCTTGCCAATGCTGAAAATAGCTTGGTTATGGGCGGTTCTTTGAACCATAACTCTGTTTTCTTGCTGGAAAACGGCACTGGCGTTCATTTTGATGATGGCGGCGCAAAACTCGTTCCGAACGAAGTTCCGCATGGCGACATCATGATTGACGGAATTGGGGTAGGCGATGTTGGCTCTGCCGTTTTAAACGAGCGTGAAAAACTAAAGCAAGGCGTTGTGGTGATGGCGGTTACCATCGATCCCAAAACTCGTAAAATTGTTGCCGGACCCGACATTCAATTCCGCGGGCTTGTGATGATGGGCGACAGTGACGCTTTGATGCGCGACGTTACCAAAGCCTTCAACGAGACTTTAAAAGAGGGATTGGAAAATCCGAAACTATCGTTAGAAGAAGTGCAATCTTCTCTTTATGATCATTGCTCTCGTTTAATCCGCCGACAAAGCGGAAAAGAACCGATGGTTCTTCCGATTATTGTGCAACGCTCATAAAGCACGCCACGCGATTGGGGGCTTTTGAAGATGCAAGAAGAGCGAATTTACACCCATCGGCAATTGATCCGTGCCGTTGGAGTTGGACTGGTTTTGCTGTCATTGATATTTTTGATTTCTCCTTTTTCCACGCATATGTGGGGAATCGCTTTTCTTTTTGTTTACCTTTTTGGCCTCGCTTATTATTGGTTTTTGCAACCCTTGTTTTTGGCTTTCGGCTTTTATTTGGTATTTCGCCATGAAGGCAAAAATCGTTTCTTGACTTGGCGCTTTTGGCCGGGGATTATCCTGTGCCTACTTGGCGTCGGACTAATCTTCGGCTTTGGAAGCGCCTGTTATTATCAAAATAAATCCCTTTCTTTCCACGAACTTTATGGCGCTACGGGTGAAAATGGATATGGATTGATCAATCGTTTTGCTACTTCCATCGGCGTTTTTGATTTGCAAGACGGTGGCGGCGTTATTTTTAGCGCCATTGCCGATGCTACGAATCGCGCTTCAAAAGCTTTGACCATCACGCTTTGCGCGGTTTTGCTTGTCGCTGGATTGATTTTGACGTTTTATCCTTTGCTTCGCCATCTCGTCTCATATCTTTCCGCTCGTGCTGGTTTGGCACGCGCGAGAAAAGCGAGCGATGCCGCTTTACGCCTGCAACAGGAAAAAGAAGAAAAAGAATTACAGGCTTATATGGCAGAAAATCAGCCTCTGGAAGAACCACAGTCCTTGCCATATCAGGCGGCACCTTTATTAGGGCAAGAGACAACGCCGACTGCCTCTATTGAGACTTCCCCTTTGCCCTCACGCGCCGCTACTTATCATTCCCACCCGGAATCGCCACTTCCTGAGGAAGTTCCTCCGGTTGCTCCCACGATGGTGGCACCGGCTATGCCTCGCGGTGGCGGTGCTTTGCAAGAAGCTACCTTTTCTACCGATCCTACGCCATTAAAGCAAGCCGAAGCGACATCCTCTAAACCCCTCGAAACTTCCGTTCCCCCTCTTCCCGAAATGCCAAAAGTCGTTAAGCCTGCGCCGCTTTTAGGTGAAGTTGTGGTTCCCGCAAAAGAGACAAATGTCGAATCGGAGCCAAAGAAATTGGCAAAAGAAGAAGGCCCTGTCGTTTTAGCGAACTCCAATTTTGCTGGGCCACAAGAAGCATCAATGGGGGTATCACCTGTTTTGCTCTCTCCTGAAAAACCGACTGTTGAGCCGAAAAAAGAGCCAAAAAAAGCGATAGAGCCGCAAATCCAAGAAGACAAAGCGGTTGCCCAGGCCAAAGAAGAACCGGTTGTTGTTGAAACGGTCAAAGAAACGCTTCAAGAAAAGCCGCTTCCTAAGGCACAACCCAATCCCATTATCCCTCCTGAAGAACCGCTCATTAAACGGACTGATCCTAAGCCCATTCTTTCCTCTACCGTCACGAAAGAAGAAATCAAAGAAAATACGCCAACATCCGAAGAAACGAAAGCGGAAGAGCCAAAACCATTAACGCCTGAAGAGCAGGCGGGTATCGAACCGGCCAAGCCACGCCCACATTATCATTACCCACCATTAGATTTGCTTCGCACTTATGAACGCGATCCGGCCGCTATTGAGCAAAACAAGGCAGATTGCCAAAAGAAAGTGGATATCATCAATCAATGCTTTAGCGATTTAAATGCTCATGCCTCGGTTGTCAGTTTTACGATTGGGCCTTCCATTACGCGATTTGACGTGCAACCTGATCGCACCGTGAAAGTTGATTCCGTTGGACAATACGTGCAAACGATCTCAGCTCGTTTGGGCGGCATCGCCACCCGTTTCCAACAAACTGTTCCTGGTAAAACGACTTCTGGCTTAGAAATCCCGAATGAGCGGACAACGACCGTATCTTTAAAAGAAATGATGGAGGCGCTTCCTCCAACCAAAGGGAAACCGAGCTTAATGATTCCTTTTGGCGTCAATGTCGACGGGAAAGCTGTCTATGGTGATTTGTCAGAATTCCCGCATATGTTAGTTGGCGGTGGCACAGGATCAGGCAAATCTATTTTTGCCCATGGCATCTTAGCATCCTTAATCATGCGGAATCGTCCGGAAGATTTAAAACTTGTCTTAATTGACCCAAAACACGTCGAAATGACAAAATACAAAGATATCCCGCATTTGCTTTGCCCTGTGATTAATGGCGATATGAACGAAGCCAAAGTTTGTTTAGAGAAATTAATTGATGAAATGGAAGCCCGTTTCATGCGTTTCTCTTTTGCCAAAGTCCGTGACATTGGCGCTTATAACAGCACCTATTGCCCAGAAGCCCACGCAGATCCATTGCCTTATATCGTTGTTTTTGTCGATGAATTTGCTGATTTAGTCGATACGTGCAAAGACATCTTTAAACCTGTGGGCCGTTTGGCACAAAAAGCCCGTGCCGCCGGGATTCATTTGATTATTGCCACGCAACGTCCTTCAGTTGACGTTATCAACGGCAACATCAAGAATAACCTGCCGGTTCGTGTTTCTTTGTCGGTCAGCCGTCCTCAAGACTCCATCACGATTTTGGGCGAAGCGGGAGCGGAGAATTTGCGCGGCCATGGGGACATGCTTGTGATTTGCCCGACCATCAATCGTTCTGGCACGCCCATTCGTTGCCAAGGATGCATGGTCCAAGACGAAGAATTGCAAGCCATCACCGATTATGTCAAAGATCAGCAAACCGTGAATTATGATCCGCGCTTCTTGGATTTGAAAGACCATTCTCAAGACAAAGAAATAGAAGCAGAAGAAATCCGTGCCCAACGCGCCCAGGCCAAAGCCGATGCAAATATGGATTTCTACGAACAGGTAAAGCACGATGTGATGCAGATGGACCGCACCTCCATTTCACGAATTCAACGTGATTACAACATCGGTTTTCCGCGCGCAGGAAAAATCATGAATCGCTTGATACAAGAAGGGATTGTGGCTCAGCCTGATAGTCAATCTTCCGCTAAAGGATCAAAGGTATTGGTCCATTCTGCTCCTGAAGGAGATGGCAGCGATCACCTTGGCGGCGATAATGATTAATCTATGAAAGATACTTTTGTTTGTGCGCGCCTAGTCGCTCCTAACCAAATCCGTTTGTTGCTACGTTCTCCGACCTCGTGGGAAAAAGAACGATTTTGGCTAGAAGTGGATTCTCAAAGCGAAATTGCGTTACATTCACGGAAAATCGATGGGGATCAAATTGACTTCACATTGCCCGCCCCTTTGGCATTAGGACATTCTTATTTTGTCTACACTCCGTCCTTAGGAAATATTCCGCTAGACGTATCGGAAGCGACGAATTTCCGAGACTTTGACGAAACTTATTCTTATTCTGGCCGTCTTGGCCCTGAATATACTCCCACAGAGACTTCTTGGCGCGTTTGGGCCCCATTAGCGAGTTCAGTCTCTTTGCTTCTCAAAAAGAAACGTGGCGATACTTCTCTTTATCCATTAAAGCGCCTTTCTAATGGCGTATGGATTGTGACTTTGAAAGGCGACTTTTTGCACGCATCTTATCATTTTCGTGTGGTGAATAACGAAGTTGCTGTCGATACTTTAGACCCTTATGCCAAATCTTCGTTAGCCAATTTATCATCATCCGTCGTCATGGACGAAAGAAAGATTTTAAAAGAGGCGTCGCATCTTTCTTTGCCTGCTTTGTCCTTTGGTAAAACAGTCATTTATGAAGGCAATGTTCGTGATTTAACGGTGGATTCTTCTTCCGATATCGTTCACAAAGGACTTTATCTTGGCTTAACGGAATCCGGAAGGAAAACCTTTGAAGGAAATGTGTTTGGCTTAGATTATCTTCGCTTTTTAGGCATCACCCATTTGCAATTGCAACCGCTTCAAGACTTTGGTTCAGTGGATGAAACAAAGCCATTTTCTCAATATAATTGGGGTTATGACCCCATGCAATATTTTGTGCCAGAAGGATCTTATGCGACTAAGCCCAATGACCCTGAAAGCCGCGTGCAAGAAGCGCAACAAATGATTCGTTCCCTTCATGAAGCTGGGATTCGCGTGGTGATGGATGTGGTTTATAACCACGTGTATCGTTCTTCTCGCTTTGCTATGGCTCAATTGGTGCCGAATTATTGTTACCGCCATTCCGAAGAAGGAAAACTCAGCTCTTATTCAGGATGTGGTAATGATTTAGATACCACCCGCCCGATGGTGCGGAGACTTATTGAAGATTCGGCAAAGTGGTGGATTGACGCCTATGGAGTGGACGGATTCCGTTTTGATTTAATGGGGCTAATCGACGTTAAAACCGTTGAGGATATCCGTCTTTATGGGAAGAAAAAGAATCCGGATTTTCTTTGTTATGGCGAAGGGTGGGAAATGGCACCTGACGAGAAAGAGCCGATGGCCAATTTGTCTCACGCTGATCTTTTGCCCCGTGTCGGTTTCTTTAACGATCGCTATCGAGAAGCAGTGCGTGCTTATTGTGCAGGCGAACTTTCAGAAAAAGATCATTTTATTTATGCCGTTCTTGGCTCAGCGAACGATTGGGCAGACAGGCAGGCATTATTCTCTCGTTTAACGCAATCGATAAATTATATTGAATGCCACGACAATGCCACTTATTACGATTGGTTAAAAAAGCGTGGCATTCACGAGGAACAAGAATGTCTTTCTATCATAAAATTCGGCTTAGCATCGGTGCTTTTCTCTTTTGGCATTCCTTTTTTACATGCCGGGCAAGAACTGGGGCAGACGAAGTACGGGAATGAGAATTCTTATAATCTCGGAGATTTAATTAACAAGTTGTCAATAAAAATGCTTGACTCCCGCTTCAAAATCGCGCAATATGGAGCCAGCGCCCTCCAGTTGCGGCAAAAATTATCTTTCTTCGATTGGCAAGATCCGAAGGAATTGGCCGAAAAAGTGGATGTCCTTTCGTTTGGTGACGGTTTGCTCATCCGCTTTCATGGTGAAAACGGCTTTGACAGCAAAGAGGTGGATTTCCTCTATAACCCAACTGCGAGTGCTTTGACTTACGCTTACCCCGAGGACCGCTGGATTTTATTTGATGGCGGTGGAGCTTGTTACGGGGCGCGTCTATTGGGAAGGAATGTCATTATCCCGAAGCATTCTCTTCTTGTTGTGGCTTTGCCCCCTTTGCATTGGCCACCTTACCGCGGGAGATAACGACCCATGATAGATTGGAGGAATGAGTATGATCTCATCTTGTTTTGTCACGGGTCGTTTAGGAAAAGTTATCGACCCAACCACGCGTTATGTGGAGGTGGACCGCGTCTTGCCAGATGATTGCGGCACCTATTCTGTCGACCGTATCCCCGTCCGCACTTATAGTGGAAAAGGCTGCCTTTTCATGGTCGCCCCAGAAGGCTCCTATATTGGATTAAAAGGGCATTTGGAAACGCGTGAGGAATTTGGCGTTTTAGTTTATTTGGAATTCGAAGAAATCTTCCCAATGAAAGTGAAATCTTGACAACTGTCTTTCTTTCTTGACGCGCGGAGAGAAGAGAAAAAGGGTATAATGTGCGTTATGTTGAAATATTTAAGACTTGTTTTTACCGCCGGCATTCGCATTCTCTGGGATTTTCTCTTCTATATCAATCGTTATGCCCGTCACCCCGAGAAATACCCGTTAGAGCTTCGTTATCGACGAATTCGTTCTCTCATGATTTATGTGGTGGATTGCATGCATCCCGATTTCAAAGTCGAAGGGGTGGAACATCTCCGCGCGTTAGAAAAAGAAGATAAGCCTTTTCTGTTGACCTCAAACCATCAAAGCGACATGGATCCGATATTGATGGTCTATTTTTCAGAGAGACCGATCTCCTTTGTTGCAAAGGCGGAAACCGAGCGGATGCCCTTCATCGGAAAGATTGTCCGTGCGTTAGACGGCTATTTCTTAGATCGGAATGATTTACGAAAATCGTTACGCACCATCATGTCTTTAAAAGACAGCCTAGCAAATGGCAACCTTTCTTACATGATTTATCCGGAAGGCACACGAAATAAAAATCTTCAACAACATGCGTTGTTGCCTTTTAAAGCCGGCGCTTATAAAGCCGCGCAATTGGCCGGCGTCCCAATTATCCCCGTCGCCATTTGGGGAACGCAACGATTGCTTTCTCCCAAAGTGAATGACAGACGGATTCCCTTGGAAATCACTTTCTTTGAGCCATTCCCGGTAGAGAAAATCAAAACCTCTTCTACGGAAGAGATTTCGGAAGAAAACGTCAAGTTGGTATTAAATCAAGTGGAAAAAGACCAAAAAGAAGACCAAGATTTTTACGCGAAACATTATGAAAAAGTCCCTTTACGAAAGGGACGTCTTCGTTAGCGATTAGAGATCGCGCCGCAATCCTTTTGGATAATGGTTTTTCGCGATATTTTGGCTGACTTTCACGTAACCGAGGTTTTGATTGTCGTAACTCACGATATAGAATCCATCCGGTCGTTCTAAGGGGAATGTTTCTCCTTTAATATAGGCTTTGGTCTCTTCGTAAGAAATCGGAATCGAATAAGAAGAATCAAGATAATGTGTTAAGTGGTGGTCAGGGATATAAATATTTCGCATTTCGAAGAGTTTGACTCCGTAACGAAGAATGTTCAAATGGCTGGTGTCGAAGTGCTGACTCATCGAATAGAATTTGGAACGCATCATTTCGTTCGAACGGTTTTCAAGCCCATATTGTTTAATGAATTGGGCATAACGCTCGTTTTTAATGATTTCTTTTTTCGTTTTGATTAATTTGCCGGGTTTACGGAATAGGCCGATGAATTGTCCTTCTCCTTCAAAATGATTCGGATGGAGACGAACGGCTTCTGGCAAATCAATTCCCCGGACAAAGCTGGGGCTTTCTGGCAAAGCGATGAATTCGATTTCGGGATGCTTTTCTTTGAAAGATAAAAGAATGGCTTCGTCTTCTTCATAGGAGAAGGAACAAGTGCTATAAGCTAAAGTTCCGCCTTCTTTTAACATGTCATAAGCAAGTTCGAGCAATTCCGTTTGCCGTTTGGCACAAGATTTGACTTTTTCTGCGCGCCAATCGGCTTTGGCTTCGGCATTTTTCCGCATCATGGCACTCCCAGAGCATGGAGCGTCTAGCAAAATCTTATCGAAGGTATCATGGAAATGAATGTGAGAAAAAACAAAATCATTCGATGCTACGATAATGTCGCCTCTTCCCATACGTTCCACGTTTTGCGACATGGCTTTGGCGCGGGGATAAGAAATATCATTCGCGACGATGACGCCTTCATCTTCCATTAAGAAGCTAGCGCCGATGGATTTGCCTCCTGGAGCGGCACACATATCTAAGACAATATCGTCTTTTTCGGGGTGCAAGAAATACGCCACCATCATGGCAGCGCCATCTTCAATCGAAAAAACGCCATCGTCATAAAGCAGATCTTTTCCTAATTCATATTCGTCTTTGTCGTAAAAATAGGCATGCGGCACAAACGGATGAGGGCGAACGTGCGGATAGCGGCGAACGAATTCGTCGTCGCTCATCTTTTTCGGATTCACCAAAACCGCATGCGTCGTTTTTCCGTGTTCGATAGCATCGAGCAGGGCATCTACCTCATTTTCGGGTAAATGAGTAAGTAAACTAGTGCGAAAATCCATGGTCACATTATAATAAAAATGCAAAGAAAAAAATAGGGGGTAATCCGCGATGAGAATGGTCGATATCATAGAGAAAAAAGTAGAAGGAAAAGCGTTGAGCGATGAAGAAATCCGTTTTTTTATTGAGGGTTATACCAAAGGTACAATTCCTGATTATCAAGCTAGCGCTTGGGCTATGGCCGTGCTTTTTCAAGGCATGACGCCGAAAGAAATCGCGACTTTAACCGATGCCATGGAACATTCGGGAGAAACCATTGATCTTTCCGCGATTGCCGGCATCAAGGTAGATAAGCATTCAACCGGAGGCGTTGGAGACAAAACCTCATTGGCACTAGGGCCGTTAGTGGCAGCCTGTGGAGCGAAATTAGCGAAAATGTCTGGCCGCGGTTTAGGACACACCGGTGGCACTTTGGACAAGATGGAATCCGTTCCCGGGACCAATGTCTTCTTATCTCCGGAGCAATTCATCGCACAAGTGAATCGCATTGGTATCGCGATTGTCGGACAAACCGCAGAAGTGGATCCGGCCGATAAGAAACTTTATGCGTTACGCGATGTCACTGGGACCGTGCAATCCATTCCTTTAATCGCGTCTTCCATCATGTCGAAAAAACTCGCTTGCGGATCTAATACCATTTTGCTTGACGTTAAATTTGGCAATGGCGCATTTATGAAAACGATTGACGATGCCCGCGAATTAGCGAAAACCATGGTGCGTATTGGTGATGATTTGGGCCGCGATACTCGCGCCATTTTAACCGATATGAATGAACCGCTAGGATTTGCTGTCGGCAACGCGCTTGAAGTGAAAGAAGCCATCGCCACATTGCATGGAAATGGTCCTCGTGATTTTACAGAACTCGTCACGGAAGCGGGCGCCATCATGCTTTTGCAAGCCAAAATCGTAAAGGACTTAGAAACCGGACGGAAGAAAATCCAAACCGCCATCAAAGATGGTTCTGGTTTTGCCAAAATGTGTGAACTCTTTGCTGCTCAAGGAGGTGACATCTCTTATTTGCAACACCCGGAAAAATTCCCAGAAGCGGCTTATGTTTCTCCGATTTTGGCAGAGCGCCAAGGCTATGTCAAATCCATTGATTCTTTAGAAATTGGCCTTTCTGCAATGCGTCTTGGTGCCGGACGTGCCACTATGCGTGATAAAATCGATATGTCTGCCGGCATTGTGCTAAAGCGGAAAGTCGGCGACTTTGTCGAAAAGGGACAACCTTTGGCATATGCCTATACCAACAAAGCCGATCACGAAGAGGTGCTTGCTCAAATTCGTGCCGCCTTTGCGCTGGACGACAAAGAAGTGAAAGTGGGCCCTGTAGTTCACGAAATGATTGCTTTATGAGAGTATTGATTCAAGAAGTTAAAAGTGCATCCGTTGCGGTAGAAAACAAAACCATTGCCAAAATTGGGCGTGGAGTTTTGCTTTTCGTCGGATTTACCGAAGGAGATGACGAAATGACATTATGCAAAATGCGTGACAAGATTTTAAAATTGCGCATTTTCCCTGACGCAAATGGCAAGACTAACCTTTCACTAGATGCCGTTCAAGGCGAAGTGTTATCCGTCAGTCAATTCACACTTTATGGCGACGTCAAAGAGGGCAATCGTCCTTCGTTTGTGAATGCGATGAAGCCAGAAGAAGCGTCTCGCCTATATGCTTTTTGGGTGAATCTTTTGCGTGAAAAAGTGCCTTCTTTGCAAAGCGGGCGTTTTCAAGCCACGATGGAAGTCTCGTTGGTGAATGACGGCCCTTTCACCTTATGGTTAGATAGCCAAGAGCTGTTTTCGAGGAAAAAAGCATGAGCACGAAAGTATTGCTTGGCCTTTCGGGCGGGGTTGACAGCGCCGTCGCCGCTTATCGTTTAAAAGAACAAGGCTACGAAGTCACCGGTGCCTTCATGCGCAATTGGGACGCGATGGCCAATGGTGACTATTTGGGAAATCCCACCGTCAACGATTCCCAATGCCCTCAAGAAAAAGATTATGACGATGCAAAAGCAGTGGCGGCTAAGCTTTCCATCCCTTTAATCCGTATTGATTACATCAAGGAATATTGGGACACGGTCTTTTCCTATTTCTTAAAAGAATACGAAAAAGGTCGCACCCCCAATCCGGATGTCCTTTGCAATAAAAACATCAAATTCGGACCGTTCTTGGACTATGCCAAAAGCCATGGATTTGACGCCATTGCGATGGGTCATTATGCCAAAAAGGTATTTTATGAAGGCCATTGGCATTTGGCAAAACCGCTTGATCACAACAAAGACCAAACTTATTTCCTTTGCGAATTGTCGGAAGAACAAATCATCCCTTCCTTGTTTCCGATGTGCGATATTACCAAAGTCGAAGCACGGACGATTGCCTCCCGTTTAGGCCTAAACGAAGTGGCGAGTAAACATGGGTCTACTGGCATTTGCTTTATCGGAGAACGAAATTTCCGTTCCTTTTTACAAAATTATTTCCCTGCTCACGAAGGGAAAATCGTCGATATTGACACGGGGAATGTCGTTGGCAAACACATTGGCGTTCTTTATTACACCATTGGTCAACGCAAAGGATTAGGAATCGGTGGCATTAAAGGGCAAGGCGATGGTGCCTATTTTATCTGTAAAAAAGACACCAAAAACAACATCCTCTATGTGACTCAAGGAGATCGCTCTGCTTGGCTTTATACTGATTCTTGCACCGTTGACAACGTCAATTGGGTTGGCCCTCGTCCAGAAAAAGAAATTGCCGTCATGACAAAATTCCGTTATCGCCAGCCGGATAATCCCTGCTTTTTGTGTTTTGAAGGGGACCATATTTGTCTCCGTTATGATCCGCCAGTGGAAGCGGTGACGCCGGGACAATTTGCAGTTTTCTATTCGTTAGATGGCGTTTTGCTTGGTGGTGGGGTGATTGATCATACTTATCGCCATGGAAAGCAACGCGATTAATTTTTTAGGAGAGACAAATGGCCAAGAAAAAATCTTCTAAGAAATTTTCGGCGCAACGCCAAATGGAAAAACAAGTGAAAAAAGCGGCGAAGAAAAATCCCGTCGTATTTATCGTGGTCTTGCTCGTTGTGGTAATTGCTTTGGGAGTTGCCGGATATTTTCTCTATCGTCAATACGAAAACGAGACGGCACATTCTTCTTCCTCTTCTGAACCCGATTCTTCCGTGGTCACTTCATCAGAGGGTGACTTCACTCCGATTTCCTTCCATTTTATCGAACAAGATGTTCCGAATTCGGGGGATGTCATTTTCGTGCAAGCCGGGGACAATGACATTTTGATTGATGGCGGGGCAAAACCCAGTGTCGCTCAAACGGTGATTCGTTATCTTGATGAAAATCATTTGGTTACGGATGGCAAATTAGAATATGTGGTCGCAACGCATGCTCACCAAGATCATCTCGCAGGATTATATGGAGTAGTGGACAAAAACGAGCCAAGCGGAAGAAATGGCCTTCTTTATCATTATGAAGTTGGCACCATCATTGATTTCTCTTACTATAACACCTCCTCTTTTTGCCATTTGAACGACTGGACTTCAGAGAGTGAAGAATTTATTGCCGCCCGCACAAACAAAGACGTGACCAGTGTTTATGAATCTTATCTAAAAGCCAGAGAATATGCCGTTTCTAAAGGAGCGACTCATTATTTGGCAAAAGATCTTTCTCATAAAGGCAACAATTGGAAAACAACGTTAGGAAAGGGTGTGGAAATGGAATTGCTTTATCAGTTCTTTTACGATCATACTCGCGAAGAGGTAAAAGCATTGGATCCTTCTTATTCTCCCAGTCGCTTTTCCGATCAAAACGATTGTTCCGTTTCGCTTCTTTTTTCCCAAGGATCGCATCATTTCTTATTGACCGGTGACAGTGAAGAATATGCCGAGGCATCTTTGGTCAAATTCAATCATTTGCCGAAATGCGATTTATTTAAAGCCGGTCATCATGGTTCTTATACGGCAAGCGGCGATGCTTTGTTAGACGAGATTGATCCGGATTTGATTGTTTGTTGCGCTTGCGCGGGCAATACTGAGTACGCGTCTAATTTGTCTCATACTTTCCCGGCGCAGGAAGCCATTGATCGTTTTGCCAAACACACGGATCGCGTTTATGTGACAACGCTTGGCAATCCCGATGACCCTAGCGACAAAGTAACGCATTCGCCAATGAACGGCAATGTTGTTGTCCTTTATGACGGCAAGGGAAAAGAAAACGTGACGTTTTCTCATAACGATCTTAAATTGAAAGACACCATTTGGTTCCAAAAGAATCGGAAGTGTCCTAGCGCATGGGCGGCTTAGGAAATGAAAACGCATTCGCATCGACTTTTCTTTTTACTTCTAACGTCATGGCTTTTGTCCGCCTGCGTATGGTCTTTGCCACAATATGACTCTTACGAAGCCACATCTAAAAAATCATCGTCTTTTGATTCCCGCTCTTCTTCCGAAACGAGCTTGGTGCCTAGTTTTTCTGCCGAAGAAAAGCCATCTTCTTATTCTTCTTCCGATTCTTCCTCTATTTCTAGCGATTCCTTTTCTAGCGTATCTTCTTCAAGCGCTGACTCTAAAGAAGGCATCGAACCTGTCTCTTATCGCGCGGTGGATAACCAAACTTGGCCGCAAGGAAAGAAAACCTATCGGGTAAAGCCGACGCGGGCAAATGGGGATTCCGTCACGGTTTATGATGTCCGTTATTCAACAAAAGGATATCTCGCTTATCCGACGACTTTAACCATTCATAAAACGGATTATTGCCTCACTTATGAAACGGTGGCTTTGTATTATTTGGCATTCCGTACTTTCCCGCCGAACTATTTATCCATCAAAAATAAAACCCAAGTCAAGAAAAATACCGATCTCCGTTGTGTTTCTACCTATTATAAAGGCTCGAGCCACACTTATGATTACACAAAGGCGTTAGGCACATTTCAAAATGAAATCAATGGAATCTATTACGAATTCGATATCGCTTTATCTTCTTCTTATTCTGGCAGCAATCGTGGGGCGGGACGCTTAGTCGTGGTAGAAGAAGGGCTTGCTTCCTATCAAGGCGATGGCCCCGTTTGCTTTTATACCAAAGACCATTATGCTGACTTTTGCGAATTTTATAATTTCGCCGGCGGTTGGAGCGAAGAATTTGCCGGGGTTTATAACAAATCCGGCTCCTATACGAATTCGCCAGAAGTTGACTTGCCACGGCCCATTCCTACGACCATTACCCCGACTTACCTTTCCCTTTCTTAGTCCCACGCGAATTTGCTTCTTTTTTCTAAAAAGAGTCGTATAATCCTTTTTGCAGGATAAGTCTCTTCCTAGCGAGGGCCGCAGGATGGAAAAGCCCAAGAGACACGCCGCCTGCCATCGTTGTGAGCAATGTCACCGTGTTCCGCGTTAAGGAAAGAATCAAGTGCACCCGATGGTGAAGAAGGATGGTACCGCGCTTATAGCGTTCCTTCGCCAAGGTGTTTTTCTTTTTTTGGAGGACAAAAACATGAAACCATTAACCGGACAACAAATCCGTGAAACTTGGATTAAATTCTTCGAAAAGCGAGGCCATAAATGGCTTCCTGGTGTGAGCTTGATTCCTAAGGACGACCCATCATTGCTATGGGTCAACGCCGGTGTCACGGGTTTAAAGAAATATTTTGATGGATCCGAAGTGCCACCGTGCCGTCGTATCGTGAATGTGCAGAAATCCATTCGAACGAACGACATTGAAAATGTTGGACACACCGCTCGCCACCATACTTTTTTTGAAATGCTTGGAAATTTCTCCATTGGTGACTATTTCCGAAACGAAGTGATTCCGTGGGCCTATGAGATTTTAACCAGCGAAAGCGAAGGCTTTGGGATGGATCCGCATAACATTTATGTCACCTATAATCCTTCTGACTTGGCGACCTACGAATTGTGGCAAAAAGTGGGGATTGAAAAAGATCATTTGATTCCGTTAGAAAGCAATTATTGGCAAATCGGGGAAGGACCATGTGGGCCTAATACCGAAGTGTTTTATGATCGTGGCGAATCTTGGGATCCGAAACATTTAGGGGATCGTTTGTTACGCGACGATATGGAAAACGACCGCTATATCGAAATTTGGGGCATTGTTTTCTCTCAATACAATGCCGTGAACGGAGTGCCAAGAAGCCAATACAAAGAATTGCCTTCAAAGAATATTGACACGGGTTCTGGCTTGGAACGGATTGCTTGCATTTTGCAAGGGACTCCAACCAACTTTGAAACCGATTTGTTCATGCCAATCATCCGGAAAACCGAGGAATTGTCTGGCGAAAAATACGAAGGGAAAAACAAAATGGCCTTCCGTGTCATCGCGGACCACATCCGTTGCTTGACGTTTGCACTAAACGACGGGGCTACTTTCTCCAATTTAGGAAGGGGATATGTTTTGCGCCGCATCATTCGCCGCGCGATGCGATATGGCCAAACAATCGGCTTCACTAAGCCTTTTATGTATGAATTGGTTCCGACAGTGGTAGAGAAATACCGCGATTTCTATCCGGAATTAGAACAATCGAAAGATGAAGTCATGAAGATGATTCACGCGGAAGAAGATAAATTCTTAGCTACCTTAACGCATGGCGAAGCGTTACTGAAATCCATGATGGAAGGCAAAAAAGAATTGAGTGGCGAAGAAATCTTCTTATTGGCGGACACGCATGGTTTCCCGGCAGAATTGACCAAAGAAATCGCCGAAGAAGCGGGCGTGGAATGCGATATGGAGGGATACGAGAAATGCATGGAAGAACAACGCGAACGCGCTCGTGCATCGCGCGGTCAAATTGATTCTTTCCATAAGCAATCGAAAGATTTGATGTCCTTTAAAATGCCGTCAACTTTCCATTATGACGTCGAAGAAACGAAGACGAAAATCATTGGAATTTTCCAAGATGGCAATGCCGTTTCTTCCTTGGATGAAGAAGGGGATATCATCGTTGAAGACACTCCTTTCTATGCCGAAATGGGCGGCCAAGTATCAGATACTGGTATGGTAACTTCCTCCACGGCGGAAGGAATCATCAATGATGTAAAGTCTGCGACCAATGGCCAACACTTGCATCACGTCACCTTGAAATATGGCGTTTTAAAAGTCGGCGATGAGGTCACCATGACTTTGGATCACACCCGTCGTCACCTCATCGAACGGAACCATTCCGCAACGCATTTATTGCATCAGGCGTTGATGGATGTGTTAGGACACCACGTGAAACAAATGGGCTCCTATGTCGATGACCATTATCTTCGTTTTGACTATGAAGCGGAACGAAAGCTTACCAAAGAAGAAATGACTCGGATTGAGAATATCGTCAACGAAAAAATTGTTGCCGCCATTCCTGAAGTCACTAAGGTATTGCCATTAGAAGAAGCGAAGAAACTTGGCGCCGAAATGGAATTCTCCGAGAAATATGGCGCCTTTGTTCGTGTTGTCACCTTTGACGATTACAGCAAAGAATTCTGCGGTGGCACCCATGTTCGTAATACCTCAGAAATCGGTTTATTCTTATTAGAGAGCGACGAAGCGGTTGCAAGCGGCGTAAGACGTTTACAAGCTGTCACTTCTGAGGGTGCTTATCATTATCTCTCCAATCGTTTCCGTGTCTTAGAAGAAGTGGAAACGAAATTAGGCGCCTTTGATGGCGACGTCGCAAAACGCGTTACTTCTTTACAAGAAGACGATGCCGCTTTAACAAAATCTCTTAAAGAGGCCAAAGAAAAACTGGCCAGCATCGAAGCAAAGGATATGGCTTCCTCTTTAGAAGACATTGGCGGCATTGCCTTCCGTTCTTATCTCCAAGAAGGCGCTACACGGGAAGATCTTTTGACTTTAGGCGATAGCTTAAAAGCCAACCGCACCGATTATTGCTTCGTGCTCGTCGGAGGGAAAGAAGAAGCACGTCCGATTGTGATTTTAGAAAAAGGAAAAGCCGTTGAACGCATCAAAGCAGGTGACGCCTTAAAATTGGTTGCCGCTTCGATGGGCGGCGGGGGAGGAGGACGCCCCGAAATGGCGTCCGGGCAAGTGAAGCACGAAGTGGCTTTTGCTACTGCCATTTCTGCCTTAAAAGCAAAATTGCAAGAGGACTAAAACATGGAAATCACCGACAATACCGTACAAATCACAAAAGAAGACGGAAGTGTTGTGGAATGGAAGATTTATTTCTTCTACCAAAACCCTGAGCGAAAGAAAACATTCTATTTTCTCTATCAAGAAAGCGATCCGGATTCTTTGGTGGTGATGGCAAGTGCCGATGGAAAAACGTTAGAGAACGTTTCCGAAGAGGAATACCAAGAAGCCGAAGAAATGCATGAGACCTACGAAAACGATCCAAAAATCCAAGAACTTTGTTAGGTTTATTTTGGCAAGCGCTCCCGAAATGACTATAATCTAAACGCAATATGAGGAAGGATATCTTATGAAAGACGATAAGAAAGTTGTTTATACCGCCAGCAAAATCAAAGAAATGAAAGATGAACTTGCGGATTTGGTTAATGTTCAAAGACCGCAAAACATCGAAGATTTAAAGTTGGCTCGTTCGCAAGGCGACCTTTCTGAAAACGCCGATTACGATGCCGCCAAGAAACGTCAAGGCGAAATCGAATACCGGATTCAAGAACTGCAAGACAAATTGGAACACGCGATTCAAGCGGATAATGCGGGATCCAAAGTCATCGGTATCACCGACTTCGTTACTTTTAAAAATTTAAAGAAAAACGAAGAAATCACCGTTCAAGTTGTTTCTGGCGACGAAGCGGATGTTTTGGCACCAGTCAAAAAGATTTCGGCCGATTCTCCGCTTGGCTTGTCTTTGATTGGCCACAAACCTGGCAGCGACGCCATTCTTGTCGAAGCTGCGCATCCTTACGAAATCCAAATCATTTCGTTCGAACACGCAGACTGATCTTTGTTTTCAAAAAAGATAGAAAGGGGGCAATTTTCGCCCTCTTTTTTTGCTTTCTTGATTTTGATTTGAAAACTTCTTTTGACGAGGAATAATGCTTTTTTGTCTCATTCATAAAAAGCGTGCCTTTTGATAATTGAAAGGAGGTTTTTTATGTTTAAGACCATCATCATCGTTGTGGCAGTCACGGTAGTTTGCTTAATTGCTTTGGCAGTGGTTGATCGCGTTACCACGGATATCAATAACCCTACACCGGCGACGATTACGCGCTCTAGCGAAAAGCAAGGATTAGAAATTACGTTAGAAGGCGAAGTGCTTCATCCCGGCGTTTATTTGGTTCCGTTAATGTCAACGCTTGGCGATGCTTTAAGCGCCGCTGGAGGAACGACTTCAAACGCGGATCCTAAAGCCTACGACACGACTTTGAGATTAGAAGATGGGTGGGAATGCTACATCGCGCCGCTATATGACAACAGCAACACTTGCAGCGCCGATCCGATTGTAAAAGCGTGCATCAATACCGCAACCGCTGAAAAACTTAAAGGATTATCGTGTTTTACATCCACAGTAGCGGATAAAATCGTCTCCTATCGTTCGGAACAAGGCCTTTTCCATCGTTTGGAAGAGATCAAAAACGTTTCGGGCGTCGGACCAGCCACTTGGGAAAAATGCAAAAACTACATCACTTTAAAAGATTGATTGCCCTTCCCGAAATCAGCTTGGCTTCCTTTTTGGGTTCGAGTCTTGGCTTTACGTTTGCTTTCCGTTTCAAAACGCCGCTTATGGCGCTTTCGCTCTTAGCAATAGTCGCCTTGTCCTTCTTATTTCGAAAGAAGGGGAAGGCGGCTTTGATGACGTTTTTATGTTGCTTGCTCTTCGGATTCTTGATAGGGATTTTACGAACGCAGTGTCAGCCAGCGAACGGGAAAAGCGAGATGCGTGGTATCGTGATTGTTTCTAAAAACAATTATTATGTCGTGTCTAATGGCTGGTGCAGATACTATGTTTATGAAAAAGGATGCACCCGTGAGATAGGGGACATCCTCCAACTTAAAGGAAATGTTGAATCGTATGTTGGTAAAGAATACGAAAGCCGTTTTTCTTTTGCGACGTATTTAAGAGAAAAAGGTGTGACAAAAACAATTTACCCTTCCCAAATAGAAGTGTTGTTTAGAAGGCCTTTGCGTTTGCGGGAAAGGGAACTTCGTTTCCTTTCTTCTTTTGATCCATTGACCTCGGGTCTTATCGATTCGATATTGTTTGGACGCCAGGACTACAGCAACGATGCTATCGCTTTATCATCTGCTTTAGGCGTGGTGACTTATTTATCGGCTTCTGGAATTTTTTATAACGGGGCATTGCGCTTTTTAGAATCACAATTAAAGAAACGTTTTCAAGAACGAGAGAGCGCAGCCATTACCTTCGTTGTCGCTTGTTTCTTGTTACCATTTTTATTCGGTAAAATCGGAGTTTATCGCATCTTTATCTTTCGCTTTCTGAATTTGCTTTTCCTTTGGTCCAAAAAGGAGCCGCCTCCTTATTTAACCCTAGTGGGATGGAGCGGAGATCTGATTTTGCTCTTTTCTCCTTTTGCTCCTCTTTCTTCTTCCTTCCGTTTCGGATATGGCTTAAGTTTGTTTCTGACATTTTCGCGCAGTTTGACGCAGTTCAAAAAAAGAAGCGAACGGAAAATCATTTCTTTCTTGTTGTTTCAGGCTATGTTGTTCCCACTTTATAACCAAAAAGGGGAGTGGCATTTATGGATGCCGTTATACGCCGCCATTTTGTTACCTGTTTCTTATGGCTTTGGCTTTTTGTCTTTGCTTTCTTTTTGTTCGTTGCCTTGGACACGAGTCCTTTCTTTTTATGCAACCGGCATTTGGGATCTTTTAAAAGGATTAAGCGTCGTCGATCTTACTTTGCCTTTAGGCGAATTTTCTCCCTGGTTTACTTTTGGCTATTATGCTTTGCTTATCTTAGGCGTGGCTTTCCATCAATATGGATGGAGGAAGCTTCGAAGAATAGCAAACGTGGGCAACATTGCTTGGCTATTCGTTCATTCGTTGCCGCTTGGCGTTTCTTTTTTACAAGAGGTGACATTTATCAATGTGGGGCAAGGCGATGCCATTTTGATACGTAATGGGTATTGCAACGTATTGCTGGATACGGGTGGCAATTTGACTTTTGATATGGCGAGAGAAGTAGACATTCCTTTTTTTCGAAAAGAGAAGGTATATCAAATTGATTGTCTGATTGCGAGCCATGGTGATTTTGACCATATCGGTGCCAAAGACAGTTTAATTGCGAACTTTCGAGTGAAACGCTTTGTCTCTTCTGCTACGGAATTTCCTTTGCGCATTGGCTCGCTTGTCTTTCAGAATTACAACCGATATGGGGGCGAAGAAGAAAATGAAAAAAGCTTAGTCATTGGTTTATCGTTTATGAACTATGAATGGTTATTTATGGGCGATGCGCCAAAATCGATTGAGCATAAAATCGCTCGGGATAACCCATCGTTACGTTGCGATGTATTAAAACTCGGACACCATGGCTCAAAAACTTCTTCTTCCCAAGAGTTCTTGCTTCATACGAAGCCCAAAATGGCCATTATTTCGGTAGGGGCAAGAAATTCTTACGGTCATCCTGACAAAGAAGTGATTTCACGATT
>CADAUN010000006.1 GCA_902791085.1 uncultured Erysipelotrichaceae bacterium
CTTCGCAAACTCAGTTACGTCGTCCAACTGGCTTCGGAAATGTCGTATTGATTACAACCAGAAAAACATTCACCTTTCTTGTTGGCCAGATTTTTAGCGATAATCTTTCTTTTGTTTTAGACGTTCAATTCCTGATTCTTGTTCTTTACTTAGCTCGCAAAGATTGCATAACGTTTCAATAAATGACCGAAGGCAACGGGCAATTTCGATGAGAAAAAAGAAAATTTAATTATTTTTTAGAAGATTTTTTACAAAGCTAAGTCAAAATTTTGTCTTGCGATTTGTTACAATGACCTCAAATCATTGGTTGGCATTTTGAAACGCAGGCATTCGTAGGGAATCCTCAATTTGAGCCAAACAAGGAAAGGATATTTTATGCATCGTCGTATGATTTATTTCTTCATTCTTCTTTTTTTGACGTCCTTGACATCTTGTGCCGACACTAATCCAAACACCTTTTCGTCGACGATCTTGTCCAAGCAAACGGATTCTTCAACTTCTTCGTTTCATGAACATCAGTCGGACGGAATCTGGCATCACGATGAACAGGGTCATTGGCATGAATGCGTTGCAAAAGATGGAAAAAAATTAGATTATTCTGCTCATATTTTCACTGTGATTGTCGACCAAGAGGCAACACACACTGATGCAGGGCAAAAACATAATCACTGCTCCATTTGTGGCTATGATTCTCCCGCCGAATCCATTCCTGCCACAGGTCATGCTTTCGATAAGGCGTGGCACTCCGATCAAGATGGCCATTGGCATGAATGCGCGTTGGATGGGGCAAAGGACAAAGTAGAGCCTCATCGTTTCGGAGAATGGGAAACAGAAAAAGAAGCAACTCATGCGGAAGAAGGAAAAGAAAATAGAACTTGTTTAATTTGCGGTTTTATAGAAACCCGTTCTCTGCCAAAACTGATTAAGCATACCTTTGACGATACTTGGCATAGCGATTCAAGCGGCCATTGGCATGAATGCAATGTTGACCACGAGAAATCTAAAATCGAAGAACATGTTTATCTACATCAACTAGGAGATGATGGCATCGTTCATAACGTTTGTTCGGTTTGCGGATATGCGAGTCCAACAACCATCTTTGAAAAAGTAGCACTTACTAACGAACTTTTAAAAGCAAAAACAACGATAGGGGAAGAAGCGCAGGCCAATAGTGTATCTTTTACGGATAATGCCCTGCGTGTGGCGATTGATTCTGCTGCCTCGGCCGATTTAAAAACAATCTATGTTTGGAATGACATTTATGAAGAATTTACGTTTGATGCCGATTTTGAATATACTTCTTTGTCTTATACTGGAGAAAGAGCTTCACAGTTAAAAGTCGGAACTTTGTCTATCTTATATTATCCTTTTCAAGACATTGTCAAACTGACGAATGGTGACACCCTTTTAGGAATGTGGGAGGGAGACATTCCTGCTTTGCTTCACATAGAAGTCACCTTATTAAACCGCACCCTATCAGTTAGCATATCCGATAAACAGAATCGAAAAGACCCGCTTCGAGCAAATACGAGGCTCGCGGACGGAGAAATCGTAAAAATGATTCATGAGGCGTGGAGAGTTTGCTACACGTTAAGTCAAGTCACAATTTCTTATCCAATCGGCGCGACTCCCATTGCTTACAACCCTTTTGTTACGGAGAAAAAGACACTAGGCAAAAACGACTTTGTTTTAGAAAAGCGTCGCCAAGAAGACGTTATCACGCTTGACGAAGGAACTCTTGGATTTCAAATGTTACCATCCAGCGACGCTAATAGCTTCGATTACTTGGGTAGCGCAACATTGAAACAAACGTTCTTGCCGCGTGACTCTTTCGTTTTGGATTTTACGTTGACGGCCACCATGGACAATTCTTATATTTCCAATCGAAGTTTAACTCTTGTTGTTGGTAATTGTTCGCTAAAAATCGCTTGGAACATGGAATCAATCTGGATAGGGAGGGGAGATTCATCAAAGTCGGATGTCGGTACAGGAAATGCTATTGATAAAGTCGGCGGATTCTATGACTACGCCGAAGGAAAGATGCGCATCACTTATGAAAACCGTGCCTTGCATTTTCTACATAAAAAGAAAGACAGTGAAGAATATTGTGATTTCATTGCGAATTACTACTTCGATCCCGTCCCTAACGGTGCCGATGAAGAAGTAGGAGTAAAAATCGTCGCGAAGCGTATCGCCATTCAAATTACCGATCTTACTTTAACAACAACCGTTCTTCGGTATTGAACGGACGTCTTTGTTACAGGCAATTCGTGCTGGCTTCTTTAACGGTGAAACTGTTGCTCTCGATATTTCATCGGAGAAACGCCAACGATGTTGGTAAATTGGGAATAAAAATTTGAGGTACTTGAAAAACCGCATACATCCATTATTCGCGAAATGGGTGCATCGGTTTTTTCTAACATTTTCTTGGCTGCTTCAATGCGGATCGTTTTGATGTATTGTTGTAACGAGATGCCTGACTCGGCGCGGAAAATCTTAGAAGTATAGTAACGACTATATCCAACATAAGCAGCTATGGAGTCCAAAGTAATTTTCGTTGGCTCACGGTTGTTTTGCTGCACATAAAAGCAAATTCGCTCATAGATGGTCAAAGGTGCTTTTTGATCGGCATGACGATAGAAATAGGTAAAAATGATATCAATATACGAAAGGACGATGGTGGAGGAATCTCCCAAGTTTTCTTGCTTTTCGATTTGGATGGTTTCTAAGGCAGAACGAACTGCATCGAACTCTTGCTTTTTCAAATGAAAGATACTGGGTTTAGAGATCATATCAGAACGGTTTTTGATCCAAAACGCCAATTCTTTCTTTTTTATTCTTAGGCTATAACAAGTAACTTCGCCGTCGATAATCATAACGTGGCTTTGTGGCCTCAATAAAAAAATGTCGCCTTTTTTCATAGCAAAGGGATTTTTGCTTTCGATTAATGTGGCTTTGCCTTCTTCGATGAGAAGTATTTCAAATGTATCTGCACCAGTTGACGGCTTTTCCTGTGTTTTATTCCAAAGATGGTGTTCAACGCTGATGCTGTTTAATGAAGAATTAGTTCTTATCTCTTTCTCTTCCATTTTTTATTCCTCAAAACAAGAACAAAATCGTTGCAATAAGAGTCAATCCGACCCCAATATAAGTAAAAATACCGTTTTTCTCTTTGAATAGAATTTTACCTAAAAAACAGGTCAACACAATCACCCCGCCTGAAATAACGGGATAATTTAAGGAAGCATCTAAGTGTTTTACTGCTTCCATCGACAAAGCGTTTCCTGAACCGTTGAATCCAGCCCACAGCAGCGTCATTAAGAAAGGGAAAAAGCCGAGCGAACATTGCGTATTTTGCTTTTCCTTTTTGCCAGCGATTGCGATAAACAACATGCCGACAGCGGAAAGCACGAAGATGATGAGATTAGAAAAACTTGTAAAAGCAAGGCTTGATATGCTTTTAGGAAGGCGGGAATGTAAAGAAGAAAAAATGGAGACAGCACCATTCAAACCAAATTGGATGAAACAGAGGAAAAAGAACCAAAATTCTCTTTTTTTGTTCGATCCTTCCTTTGATTTCGAAAGATGATCAAAAACTGGCAAAAAGAGCGACATCACCATGAGGACAGATCCGATGATTCGGTAGAGAGAGGGTTGTTCGTGATAATAAAAAACACCGAAGAAAAACGGAAGCGCCATACCGCCAAGCATAGTAAATAAGGTATAAATCGATATATTCCCAAAGCGCATTGCTAAAAGGCCGACGATTTGTGTGCTAAAAGAAAGAACTCCAACCAGCGTCGCGTAAAGGAAGCTTGTTGTATTCCAAACAAAGCCTTGCGATAACGATATGACGCCAAAAATAAGAAATATCAACGCGCCAGTAAGGAAGGAAAAGAAAAATGTCTGAAATAGCCCTTGTGTGGCAGAACGCTGATAATATTTCATAGCCACAAATTGGCCGGCAAAACATAAAGTGCTTCCGAAAAGCATTAAAAGATAAGGCCACTCTTCCATCGCTAGTCCTCGATTCGACAGTCGGTCAAATAAACTTTTTGTCGTTGTCCGCCTTTTATTTCGATGCCGACTTGGACTTCCTTGTCACTTGGCAAGTAAAACGAAATACGACAAGAGCGGAATTCTTCATCGTTTCCTTCTTCGATACGGCGAACAATATTCTGCCGGTTTCTCGCGTCGCGAACGAAAAGACATGCCTTGCCATGTAAGGCGATGGAACAGTTGAAAGTATGCTGTCCAGAAGGCAAATATAATCCTTGATAAAGTGAGGCACTCTTTCCTTCTGGAGGGGCGATGCAAGCGCAATTCTTTCCTAGAAAAACGGTTTCCTTAGAGAATGATAAATTTTTGCCACTCCAATTCGACAATCCCGTTTTCCAGCCAGGCTTTCTTTCTGCCATACGTCTTAGAAAATCGCCATAAAGAAATTGAGCGCTGGAATGTAAACCGCAGTCTGTGATCCAGCTTGTGCCATGTACGGGAGCAGAAGTGCTTAAACAAACGGGCGACCAATATTCATTGTGTTCGATTCGCAATTCATAAATCGGTGAATAGTCTTCCGCCTCGTTCCCATCGAAAGGCTGTTTGCCAAAATATGGATTGTCTAAATAGCCTCCAATAGAACGGCATCCTTGTAGAATGGTATTGGTTATCACAACGTTTTGGATGGCTTCATTTTCTAGCAAGGGATCATCTGTACCCCATGGGCAAAAAGAAATGGCGTTTCCAGTAAATTCAAACGTATAAAAATAACATTGATCAACGAGAAGCCGGCGCACGCCATTATTTGAAGAACCGGGATTCGCAAGGATCCATAAAAAGTCACGAGGATCTTGATAAGTTGCGCCCAAGACAACGCCATCATCGTTGATGTTGAAACGACAAAACACAATTTTTATGTCCTGTCCGGCGCCAACCCAAATTCCATCTGCACCTGTGCATTTGACTTCGTCGACATCGACATTAGCAACAAAACAACGTCGACTGCCTTTTAGAACGATATTAGCGGCGCTAGATCGGATAATTTTAACGTCCGTGATTTCTACATTGGAACAATTTGTAAAACCGATTGGCGTCATGTGAACGCGATCGCAACAACCAATGCACACGCCTTCACCGATGAAACGAAAATGTCCGTCAAGGCTTTTGGATTCTTCGTCGCACATTCTAATCACACCTTTGCCCGTGAGTTTGATATTCGTTTCTTTGTGAGCGTAAATGAGAGGATAGTTTCCACAACGGCTATTAGCAGGCCAATTAACGCCTGAAAGGCTGGCATTATGGCCAAAGTAAGGCAATTTCTTATAGTGAGAAAGCACATCGTCTTGATATAAGACAGCGCCTTCTTCGAAATGGAGTTCAACGCCGCTTCTTATTACAAGACTTTGAATCCGATAAACGCCGACGGGAAGGATGACCTTCCCTCCTGATACAGAAGCGTCATCGATCGCTTTTTGAATGGCATCGTTATCATTATGATAGCCATCGCCTTTAGCGCCATAGCGTGAATCCGTGACTAAAAAGTCTCGATTAGGGACAGCGAATGAATAAGGATTCGTACCTTCGGGAAGATCGCGCCAATTCTCTAATTCCACTCGATTTGAGAAACGTCCTTCGCTTCCTCGCGCGATGAATTGAGAAGAATAAAGATAATTTCCGTTTTTTGCCGCGGAAACACGGATACAATAATGGCCTTGGCTGTCTGCCGTCGTATCGCCAAGCAAATTTTTGGCGTTAAAAGTATCTTTTCCTAGCAAATGGGGAAAAGTTCTGTAAAGTTGTATCTTCTCGTGTGGAGCGGCAACGCCTTCAAATGAAAGCGCGTTGTTTTTAGCACGGCACGAAAGTAGCGAAAAAGATTCTTCATGAAGCTCTTCTTGTTCAAAGCCGATTTTGTGAATTCGCACTTTTCCACCGCTAAGCATTTGTAGGCGAAAACCGGTTAGTCTTCCTTTTGCGTGAGGGAATGTGCAAAGCAAACGTTCGTAAGGATGTCCTGAAAAGTGAAAAATTTTTGATTGTGACAAAATAAAATCGGGGGACTCTTCGGTTGCATAAAAAAGCCGAAACGATAGAGGAGAAGAGGAATCAGCAACGATTTCGATGGTGTTTTTTACGCTTAGTTCAACATCGTAGATAGTTTCTTTAGCGAACGACAAGGTGCGGTTTTCCAAGACCGTACCGTTTGAAAAAGAGAAAAGCAGAGATTCTCCTTCTTTTTGAATCGAGCCTCCCTGACAAGTGAATGTGTTTAGCAATGCACCGGGACATTGAAAGTCCATTTCTTTTCCAATTTCGATATTGTCGACAAAAATATCGCCATGCCAACCTGGCGTTTCACACGTAAAGGAGAAATCGAAGCGTAACCCATATACTTCTTTAAGATTTTGATGACGCAGGAAATTAAAAAAGCAACGATTAAAACCGAAATTGGTTAAAACGATTGACTCCGACTCTTCTCCTTGGTTAGTCAACAGCGATACAGAAAGGAGCGGAAAAGCGATTAGAGCGTCATCTTTTGGATTAGGAAAAATTTTATTTTCCGATAAATCTTCGAAATATTGGGAATCGTGTATTCCATCGTACGCAGAAAAAGCGAAGCATAATAAAGGGGTGTCAACTAAAGAAACGGGTTTCTGGAAAAGGAGAGAAAAAGACAAAAACCCAGGCTTATTGCTGGTTTTCGTTACACAAAGTAATTTTCCTGTTTTTGCAATGAGATCATGAACAGGAGCAGGAATCGTGGCGTGGCTCTTCACGTTTTTATTTGCCACGAACGAAAACGAACAATCATCGAAGTCAATGAGAGTCCTTTTGCTGCCTATCAGCAACCTGCGATTTGATAATGAGCATGAAGCCATATTGAAACGGAATTAATTTGAAGATTGGAGAAATTATAAAAGAACGCAGGCACATATGCGTGCCGTATTTTATGAAGATAAGTTCCATTATGTTGTCATCGATTTCGATATTTAGCTACAAAAAACGCAATTAAATTATCTTGTTTCTTTTGAGATGGTAAAGACAAAACGCCACAGTTTTCCTTTGACATGTATAATCAAAGCATGCCCACAATTCGTGTAGATGACCTTTGCTTAGGATATCAAAACAAAGGCGACACTGTAACCATCGCTTTGAATCACCTGAATGCTGTTTTTGAAGACGGCTTATTGCACGTGATTGTCGGCTATTCCGGATGTGGCAAGACCACTTTGCTTCGCTGCATTGCCGGTTTATTACCGTATGATGGTCATATTTTCTTCGACAATGTTGACGTGAACGATATGCCCACCAAAGATCGAAGAATTTCTTACGTTACGCAAGAATACGCGCTCTATCCACACATGACAATTTTCGATAATATTGCCTTTCCCTTGAAAACCATGGGCGCAAAAGGCCCAGAAGTTCGTGAACGGGTTTATTCTATCGCCGAACGCTTTCGTATCTTTGACACCTTAAGCCGTAAGCCCAAACAACTTTCGGGCGGGCAACAACAGCGCGTTGCCTTGGCTCGTGCGTTAGTGAAAAAGCCCTCCGTTTGTCTCTTTGACGAGCCTCTTTCTAATCTTGATGAGCCAAATAAGAATGAGATTCGCCGCCAAATCAAAGAGACTGTGCACGAATATGGTTCTACAGCCATTTATGTAACGCACAGTCTTTCGGAAGCTATGTATCTTGCCGATACTTTGTTCGTAATGAATCAAGGTAAAATATCTCTATCAGGCTCTTCGCGTATGGTTTACGACTCCTCCGATCCGGTCATGCAATCATTAAAACAAGGGAGCAGCGATCATGATTGAGTGGTATCACGAATATGAACAAAAGAGCCGACGGAAAATAATTTTGCTGTTGATTTCCTCCGTTTTTGTTTTGCTTTTGCTGATTGGCGTTATTACGTTTTTTCTGCTTCTCGTTCGCCGATCCGATTCTCTTTTTTGGAAGATTCTTGGAACTATTATTTTGATATTGCTCGTTTGGATGTTTCTTTATATCGTTGTAGACAACTTTGTTCCAGAAGTAAGACATCGAAAACGATTGCTCCTTCATTTGAATTCACCCAAGGATATTTATACCGGAGTCATTCAAAGTGTTGGAGCCAGTGAGACAATAGAAAAAGATATCAAAGGAAAAGAAGTGGTGCTGGAGACTATTCAAGGGACCAAGCATCTATTTTATGAAGACAAATTTGCTGATTCTGTTTTTTGCGAAGGGGAAAAAATTCAAGTGGAGGTAGGAGGGAGCTTAATCCTTTCTTATTGCAAAAAATGAATTTTAAACGGGTTTTCCATCATTGGTACATTTATGTTATATCCGCTATCGTCGTGACGCTTTTGTTTTCGTGGGCCGTTTCGCTTGTTACGCGTCCGAGCAAAGAAGAGCGAATTCGCATCTGCCTTTCGTCATATGGAGCGAATCGAGCGGCATTAGTACAAGCCTTGCAGCAAAAAGCCCCTTCCTATTTGCGAGAAATCGATGTCGACACCATTGACTTAGATGCCAACGATTATTATCGCTTTTATGAAGTTTATGCCCCGAATGCCGACATTATTATTCTGCCTGAATTCAAAGCGAGAGAAGGGGTGGAAAAAGGAACGCTTCCTTTGAACCGGCAATACGTGCACACGTTAATTCCTGAATATGTGTCTCCTTTTTTTGAAGTGAACAGCGTTCCATATGGATTGATGGTATATGACTGCAAAGCAGCTATCGGAGGAGCGATTTCATATGTGGACTATGTGAAAGAAGGGAAAGAAGCAGCTTCCTATTTTGCTTTTTTTAATGAAAAATCGCTCCATGCAGGGGAATTAAACCAACAAGGCCGCGATGGGGATTTTAGCATATTAAAAGCATATTTAACTTTATGAAAACAAAACGTGCACCCACTGATTTCACTGCCGATTTGCTCCCTCATAATCGTTGGGAAGTATTTTGGGATGTCATCAAAATGCGGTGGCGTACCTTGCTTCTTATTGGCGCTATTCTATTCGCGTTCTTTCTGCCAACAATGTTGTTAATGGTCTTTCGCGATATCTATGCCATTAATCTGACGTTAGCGAAGGAACAAGAGACTATCAGCGAGGAACAGGCACTGTATTCTTCTCGCCTCGTTCAAAATGTCACGAATTTGCTTCTTATCCCTTCTCTCGCCATCTTTGGAATCGGAGTTGCAGGCACAGGGCGTGTTATCAGGGAGTTAGTCTGGATGGAAGGGGTTGTCTTCCGTGATGATTTTAATCTCGGTATCAAACAAAATTGGAAATACTCCTTTACGATCGGGGCGTTGTCGGGTCTAATGATCTTCTTAGCCAGTTTTACGCTAGGAAATTCCTCTTCGCAGATTCTTGGCATTCTTCCGCTGGTCATCAGTCAAATTTTCTTTTTGCCGGTTGCTTATCTCGTTTTGTCTCAAACGTTCGTCTATTCGCAAGGCTTTTTCCGCTATGTTGGTAACGGATTTCAACTTTATTTCAAAACGGCTCCGACTACGTTCTTGGCAACCCTTGTCATGATTGCCCCTGTTTTTCTCCTTTTGATAGGCAACCTTCTTTTAAAATATGGTCTTTTGATTTTTTGCAGTGTTTTTCTCTTTCCCTTACAAGAATTAGGATATTTTACATATAGTTGCTGGGTTTTCGATCGTTGCATTAATCAATATCAATTTCCTTCCATTGTCGATAAAGGAATTCACCGAAGAAACAATTCTATTTGATTTTGTCGCTTTTCTTAAAACCGCAGGAAAACGGAATCGAAAACAGTTTTTTCGTTTTGATAATTGTCTGGTTTTCCACGAATAAAGTGACTTGTAATCGGTGTTTTTAATCTTTGTAGCGCATTGATTCGTTTTTTTGCCAAATTCCAAAAGCGCGTAATCACAACAAGATAACGGAATATAATATCGAAAAATCGGTTAGCACCATTTTGGAATCCATCTATAATGAAACTAACTTATGACAATTATCAAAGGAGAAAGCTCTAGCTTTTTTAGAAAATATTCAAAGTTGGAAAGGAAAGATTTTCTTTTTTGCTATTTATTGGTCCTTATTCCGGTGGTGCAGTTTCTGATATTTTGGGTTTATGTGAACCTCGATAATATCCTCTTGGCCTTTCGCGAAGATTGGACGGGTGCCTTTACTTTTCGCCATTTTGAAGAAGTGTGGGCTGGCATTATAGGCAAAGATGTTTACGGATTTAATTTACTCGAGCTCATCGGCAAAAGTGTGTTGCTTTGGTGTTTAAGCAATTTAATTGTTTTCCCGATTTCGATCGCCACGACTTATGTGCTTTATCGAAGAGTTTGGGGCCATTACGCGTTTCGCGTCATTTACACCATTCCTAGTTTGGTGGGGGGTGTCATTTGGGTTGGCTTAACCAAAATAGTTTGCGAATGGAATGGCCCGATCATTTCTGCGCTTTCCTCTATGGGTGTTCATTTTGATTATGCTGCTTCCACACAAGGTCTTTTTGGTTCCTATTCGACTGCTTTCCCTACCATCTTCATTCTTAGTTTCGTACTTGGAATCGCAGGCGGCAACGTTATTATTACCGGCGCTTTTTCTCGTACTCCAGCGGACTTGATTGATGCAGGTAAATTAGATGGGCTTGGCTTTTGGGGCACGTTTTGGCATATTGAGTTGCCGTGCGCTTGGCCAACGATTTCGACTTTGATGACGGTCTCACTGTGTTCCATCTTTGTCGCTGACAGCAATTTCTTTTTGTACTCCAATGGTACTGGCGCTTATGGATTGGCTAATATGGGCTACTATCTTTATTCTTTGACTTTCCGTATTTCACAAAGCACAGCGTTGGTGCGTCCATATGGATACCCGGCCGCAATCGGAATTTGCGTTACTTTGATTTCGGTTCCAGTGGTTCTTTTAGGCCGCAAATTACTTGATAAAATCATGGAAACCGTGGAGATCTAATTATGAAAACCCCACAAGCGTTGCAAAAATTTCGACGAAAACCGACCAGTGAAAAAGTCACGCTTTGCCTCTTTTTTGTGTTTTTTGTTTTAATGGCCTTCATTTATATCTATCCCATCCTGTTTTGTTTTTTGTCTACCTTCAAAACCAACGAGGATTTTTACGATGCGCAAAGCGGATTCTTGATTTGGCCAGCCCACCCTCAGTTCGATACATGGAGCCACATTTTTGAAGAATTCACCTTTGGCGGATTCAATTTTTGGACGATGCTATGGAACTCGATTTGGTTCACCGTGCTTAAACTTTTCTGCACAACTGCCTGTTCTATGATGCTCGCTTATGCCGTAGCTCGCTATCGTTTCCCTGGCAGGGGATTGCTCTATGCGACCGCCATTTTTGTCCAAACAATACCCATTTTTGGGTCTGGATCGACTGCATATAAACTGTTTGACGCTTTGAACATGGTCAACAATCCTGCGTTGTTTTGGATTGCTTGGTGCAGCGGTTTTGATATGACTTTCATCATCCTCCATGGTGTTTTTAAGGGAATCAGCAAGTCTTATAGTGAATCGGCAAAAATTGATGGTGCTAGTAACATACGAATCTTATTCTCCATTATGATTCCTCTTGCTGCCCCTACCATCATTGCCTTGTTGGTGACTGATTCCATCGGGGTTTGGAACGATTACGCCACCATCCAAATATATTTAAGAGATTACGCCACCATCGCTTATGGACTTTATTGCTTTCCCAATGAAGTGCAGTATGCTACCAATCCAAACGCTGTGTATTATGCTGCCATGTTAATTTCCATGCTCCCGGTAGCAATTCTTTACGCCTGTAATCAGAAGATTATCATGACCAACATCACTGTAGGAGGGCTAAAAGGGTAATATGGCCATTCATAAATATGCCTATGGCGCCCCTTCGCTCGGTTTCTATCGCATCGAAGGAAAAGATCACAAATTAGGAAAAAATCTCCAAACTTTGGCGGGATATCGGCAATATCGTTCGATAGGTTTTGACACCCTTTCAATTGATGATTCGCCGTGGGAAGCTTATCGAGGAGAACCATTTGCAACTTCTCATCTAAAACATGAAATGGATTTGGCTAAAGCAGCAGGGCTAAGCCGAGTCATCGTTTACGATGCTAGAATTTATGAATTGTCTTTTGCTACAACAGGTTTGGTTGGAGCGGGAAAGAAATTTTCTTCTGAGCAAGCGCTTGAAGATTATTTACGCGACTGTATCAAAGATTACTCACGCCATCCTTTGTTTGCTGGCGTGAAAGTACGAGATGAACCTTCAGAAGCTTATTTCCTCCCTATCAGTGAAATTGTGAAAGCGTTTCAACGCATTGATCCCCATTTGTACGTCCATTGCAACTTATTGCCTTTAATGGGCGGCCTTTCTTCTCTTTACGATCGCCGTGCTGACTCTGATAGCAATGAAGATTTGGAAATACATTACCGGCATTATCTTGAAATGTTTTGCCAAATGGTTCCTTTGATGAACCTTTCAGTTGATGATTATCCTTTCCGAGCGACACCGGAGGAAGGGAAATCGATTTTATTTCGTTATTTTACGTGTCTAGAGATTTTTGCTGAAGTAGCGAAAAAATACGGAAGGGAAACAACATTTGTTATTCAGACTTCTTCGATGTTTTATCATGATTTTCTTGCCATCACACAAGTGGGGGAGAAAGAAATTCGCTATCAATATAATTGTTGTCTAGCCTTCGGCGTTCATTCCATCGTTGCGTGGACCTATTCTCGCTATTTTTTCAATTCACACGAAGGAGAATATTATCCCGACGATTCCGCGATGATTTTTACCGATGGAGAAAAAACAGAACGCTATGATGCTTTAAAACGAGTTATAGAAGAAAACGCGCCATTTGAAAGCATTTATTCTCCATTCCAATATGACGATTCTTACATTTTGGGCGAGCGGACTTTTTTGCAGAATGTGAAAAGAACACCTTTTCCGGAGATGAAAGTGTTGGGTTCCACTCCTCTTTTAGTCAGCCGCTTATTGGATTCTAGCAATGGAAGGGCGCTTTATGCTCTTGTGTCTTTGGAAGACCCAAGCGAAGGAACAGACGATGGTATGATTTCCGTTTCCTTTCCGAACGACGCCAATGTAGATTGCTACTATAAAGGCAAAAAGAACAATCAGTTTTTTACTGCTCATCAGGGGAAATGCGTCCTTTTACCCGGCGAAGCAGTCTTTTTATTAATGGACGCGTCAAAAAGAGAAAAGGAGAATGTATGAATCCAAAACGACGAGCAAAAGCAACCGGCCTATTTCTGATCGGTATTTTTGCCATGACCGCATGCCAAAAGAAAGCTGACAATGGCAGCGAAGAAAAGACCATTTATTGCAAATTATACAAAGGCGGCTATGGCGATGAGTGGCTTCGCGAATTGGGGAAGCAATTCGAGAAGACTTTTGCCAAAGAGGGATATCGTTTCCGCCTGCTTGATCCGTCGGTTGACAATCAGGGTGATGCGATGGTGCAAGAAATGTATCAAGGATACAACCGAAATAAAGTTGATTTATATTTTTCTGGAACCATTCTCCCATATAAAGCGGTGGCGGATGATTATGGCTGTGTCGTGGATGACATTACGGAAGGCGTATATGGCGCAAAACCCATTCGTTTCGATGGCAGTGAGGAAGAAACAACCATTCAGGATAAATTAACCGATGGTTTCGATCCCTTTTGGTATAAATATCAAGGAAAGTGCTACAACTTTGTTTACGAAAAAGCGGTCGGCGGATTGCTTGTTAACACCAAGAAATTGGAAAAATTTGCCTCCTATGGCGCTATCGTGCCAAAAACAACAAACGAGCTGTACCGCGATTATAAAATCATCATGGAACACAATATCGATTCTATTAAACCGATGTCTTTCCTTGGCCGCCAGCCTGGTTATTCGCAGCATTTGCAATACGCAGCAGTGGCGCAATATGGCGGAATCGATTATTGGAACCAATTGATTTCCTATCGCTCTCCTGACTACAGTGACACGAATCGCCAATATCGCTTCGAAGATGGCTATGAGTTGTTCCATGACAAAAGCTTATATGAGATGTACAAAGCGATGTACGCTTTTTACGATCCCAAGACGATCGCTCCCGGTTCCGTCCAAGCCACTATTTCACAGGCACATTCCTATATCACCAAGGAGAAAGGCGGTTCCGTTTTCTTGTTCGACGGCGACTGGGCATATAACGAAATCCGTAATAATTTTCAAGGCAAAGTAAATGATCTTGCTTTTATCAATGTTCCGGTCATTAGTGCGTTGGGAACGAAATTATGGGGCAAGAACACAATACATGGCTATAACGAAGAAAAATGTGAATCCATTTTGAGACGCTGCATCGATTTGTCCGATGAAGGAAAGGACGAAAAAGAAATTGCTGAGACTGTGAATGGTGACTCATCGTTAAACGTTTCTATTACGGAAGAAGAGGCGCTTGCGGTCTCTAAGGCACGTGGGATTTATGTCAATCGCGGTTCGACAACGGGCATGTGTTATATCGTAAAGGATTCTCCGCACAAGGATATTTGCTATAAATTCTTGCGGATGTTCGCAAGTGATGATTGGGCGGGCAAATACAAAGAAATTGCCCATTGTGTTTCCCCGTTTGATAGAACCGGTTATTCAAACGCAACCAACCCTTTTGATCAAGGGAACAATGCCATAACGACTCACGTCAATCGGACCGGAATTTGGTTTTATCCAAAATCGTTGCGTCAATTAACCGGTCCTTTTGGGCTGATACCTGATGAGATGTCCACCTTGGCTTTAACGTTCTTTCAACAAAATAAGAGCGCTTATAACGACGATAACGTTTTACAAGATGAGTCTATTTACGAAACCGCTGCCAAAGAGTGGTTTGAAAAAGAATACAACGCCATGAAGTCGAGCTGGTCTAGTTATATGGGTGATTACACAGCTGCCGATGTGGTGGAATCTGACTAAGACTGAGGAGGCAGAAAGATGTTCAAACATAGTCGCTTTGCTTTGAGGACTGGCGTTATTGTCCTTTCTTTTGGTGCAATAGCATTGTCTGGTTGTGCAAAGCCTTCGTCACAAACTGATTTTGTCCTTTCGCTACGCAAGGACATCGGCCATGCTTCGAAAGTTGGTCAAGCAATCGATCTCGATCGTTACGTCGAGGCAACTTATTATCAAGGCGCTACATATCGAGTGTCCTTTCAAGGAGTAAGCGAAGACTTGTCGAGTCATATTTACTATCCGCAAAAAGCCGGTCAATATGATTTTACTTACTCAAACGTTGGGAAAAGCGTCGATTTTTCAATCGATGTATCTCCGGTTGATATGAGTCTTACGTTAAACGAGACACCGCTTAGCGTTTTAGTCGGGAGAAGCATGAGCGATGAAGACATCATAGCGGAAGCGGCTGCATTAGCCTCTCCATTAGACGCAACGATTTCTCTTGATCACATTGAATATCGGCCTTTTGTTTTTGATGAAGGCGGCCCCAAAGGAGAGTGGCGAACTTATGAACGTGACGAAGGCGTTACAACTTTTGCCGATGCGGGCTTCTATCGCGCGTACATCAAAGCAACATCAGGAGAACAAAGCATCACATCTCCCTATTCTTTAATCGCATTAACATCTAGAAATAATGGCAACTCCATTGTGCTAAAAGACAAGAATGGTGGTTACATCAGTAATTCGATTGTCACATCGCCTGACGATGAACATCTTCTATATCTTCCGAAAGCGAGCAGCGACGGTGCCGGAGCATATGCCATATTGAATCATGAATTTGCATGGGGAGAAGGAATTTCTTTGACCTTTAAAGGAAAAAGCTTGCCACAAATCGGATTAAGAATTTCGGCGGGGGAGAGCGCAAAGAACCCATATTCTTTGGGCAACGTCAAAGGATACATTATGTCATTAGAAACCCCGTGGCCAAGCGATGTTGCAGTTCATGGGCCAAATGGTTTATCCGATACGATATGGCAAAGTACATTTTGGCTTGGCCCACATTTTGGAATGAATGATTTCCAATCGGACAAATACTATAAATTCACAACCGAAATGTCTCAAGTGGGACAAGAAGGAAGTGACGGCCGCATGGGAAAACATTATTCCATCAATGTTTATGAAATCACTGATTATGGACTTCCTAGTGAAAGCGCAAAATTAATCTACGTTGATCCCGGATATGGTTGGATGGATGCAGCCACCAAAGATACTGGAGTTTATTTTGGGCTGTACGCTTCTAAAACCAGCGACTGCTTTGTGAAAGTGGAGTATGAAAAACAACGAATCGAAGATAATGTCTATCTTTATAACGGCTATTCGAATTCCGATGCGTCAAAGCGCGAAGTTTATTTATCTCCATTAAGTCAAAGTATAGGAGGGGCAGACAATCCTGGTGTCAGCGCACATGGTGGTTATCTTGCGTTTGATGGCGAATACGGTCTTGGATCAACGGCTACCTTTGACTTTAAAGGAAAAAATATTCCCGATGTCGCTTTATTTTGCGATTCCGTTTCAGGGCCAACGGGCGGGAAAGGCATCTATCTTTCCGCTGGCGAAAAAGGCAGTTTCTTTGAACGGGCTTTTGCTGTGAATGGACCAAGTCGCTTGGATCCAGGAAGTTCTCAAGGAATCAGCAATTATTCTTCAATGGGGTTTAATGGCCTCTTATCTTTGGATGGATCCAGCCCTTTTGGCTATGCTTCCTTACAAGATGATATTCATTATCGCTATGTCGTTTCGAGCAAGGAAAGCAAGGATGGTCAAGTTTGCATTGTGCTTAGTCTTTACGACATCGGAGACGAGAAGAATTGGCAACGACTCGGTTATCGCGAATTCACGGTGCCTTATCACGAGACTCTAAGCGGCAAAATCATTGCTTACGGAGGCTTGATGCGCGGTGCCCATTTTATCTACCATTCAATTAATGAGGTGGAAGAGAGCGTTGAAGAACCTGAACGGATCTCCTTTTCTTCTCCTTCCTTTTCATTGATGAAAGGTACTACGGGCTCTTTGCCTCTAGAGGGAGGCGAAGGGTTCAATGTCACTTGGATTTCGCAAGATGCCAATGTTGCAAAAGTTCAAGATGGTGTGGTTACTGGCGTGGCCGTCGGCAATACAAAAGTGATTGCAAAAATAGGGACAAAAGAAGCTTCTATCGAAGTGAAAGTAATAGAAAACCCTGCTTTTCCCGAATTAGAGCCTGAACATGTATACTACCGCGCCAAAGAAACATCGACGGGGGAGGTAACGATTCTTGGCGGAACGGCAGCAAATAAAACGGATTTGTCTTATTTGGCGATTCCCAATGTTTGTGAAAGAGGTATGACACTGGAATTGGACTTCCAAGGAAAGAACATTCCAAGTTTTTGCTTCTTTGCGGACTCGTTAGACGGCCAACCGATTGGCGGCGGAACGGGAATATTTGTGCGCAATTCTGCCTTTGATGAAAGTTTCTCGTGGGCGGGAGACAGCGCATCATCGCTTCGAAATGCTTACGAAAACGCGACATATGTTTGCGGGCCAATGCGCTGGGCGCCGAATCGTTCCGGTGATATTTGGTGGCCAGGAAATTACATCATTACGGATGGCGCCAATGGCACAAGCTGCATTAGTCGGAGCCAATTAAATGAGACGAGTGACTATCATCTAAGTGTTTCGATTGATGGCTATAGTCGAAAAAACGGTTCTTTCACCATCCGTTTCGTGCTTCAAAATAAAACTGATAATACTAGCCGGACCTTTGTGTCTTCTGGTAACTATTATGGCAAATACCCCGGTGTGCGCTTTTCTTCCGTCAACACCAATCTTCTGCTGTACGGACAAGAGGTAGACATTTCTTTCCGCTATTCTTTACAAAAGAGCACCATCGGGCCGGAGCCGGAAGAACCGACCATCGAAGAAAATTTTCAAGACGAGACGCTAGACTCGAATCTTTTGATTCCTTCTAACAACGCATTGACAATTCAAAATGGCGTTGGAATTTATTCAACCAGCGGTTGGACGGATTACCTGGGAGGCAAGTACCCATATGAATCTTGGGAACTTTCTTTCACGGCTCGATATCATTACAACAACGGCGGTAGCGGATTGATGTTGTTATTTGGCAGAGATTCGTCAGCTATCGATTTGACCGGTCCAGTCATTCAATTTGCTCCCAATCAGATTTTTTATACCGAAAACTGGTTTGCTAATCCAGTAGGAGGGACGCTTTATCTATCCCATACTAAATTTGAGGAAGAATTTGTGGAGGTGACGGTAAAAGCGCATTTGAACGGAATGGTTGAAGTGGCAATGGGGTCACAGCACTTTACCTTGAACGGCATCAAGACTGATGGCTATGTCGGTTTTATCATGGGTGGCGGTGGAGAAAATCCGCAGTCGGTAGAATTTAAGCATCTTTCTTTAAAAAAGTTAGCGGAGGATTAATGATGAAAAAAACGACGGCTTTTGCTTTGCTGGCAACATTTCTAATTGGTGGATGTACCAATAACGAAACAGCCATAGATCCGAGCAAATTGCATCTTTCGGCAGACGCGTCTCCATTTGATTTATTTGGCTATTATTCTACTTCCGATGGTTATTACAACTTGGATGGAACGCGTGTCAAGCTGGATGAATCTCATCTTACTTTAGACGACTTCAAACGTTACAAAGAAGCGGGGATGAATACATTTCTTTGCCAATTTGAATCTTTTTATTGGGGCGAGGAAAAGAACCAAGATTATGAAACATCTAATTTAAAGAAGTGTCTCGATCTTTGCCAAGAAGCAGGAATTGAACATTGCTACGTCCTAGACTATCGGTTTATCCATCTCACTGAACTTGAGACGCCGATTTATTCCGAAGCTCCGGGCGACTTTTTAGCCAATCGACAGTTCGTTGATCAAAAAGCGTTGGATGAATACGTTACGATGTGCATGAAAGATTACTCATCTCACCCTGCCTTTGCCGGTGTGATTCTTCGTGACGAGCCAAAATACAGCATGTTAGAGCGCTGCGCTGAAGTTTATCGCAGCATTAAACGAGTCTGCCCCAAAGCAGAGCCGTTCTTAAATCTTTTTCCTCTTTACGCTACGCAAGCTTCGCTTACGGATGATCCGCTTCATGAAACCCGTGAAGAGAGCTATCGCAAATACTTGGAAAAATTTGTAACTTTGGCGAAACCAGATACTTTGTCGGTGGATTCTTACCCCTTCCGCGAAAGCACAACAAGTTATCGAATGGAAGAACATCATATGGCCGGTATTCAGATTTTTATGGACGTGTGCAGAAAATATTCCATAGAACCAACTTGTGTTGCATCCAGCGCCCAAATGTATAAAGGCGGAATGCCCGATATCGTTAAGCCTCAATCGCCTGATATGCAGTGGCAAGTGAATTTTTATATGGGCATGGGCGTGAAACGGATAGGCTATTATACCTATTGGCGTTCGCCGCACAATGCCAAAGATGGTGAGTTTTATCCTGACGGGACTTCTTTTGTCGACACTTACGGAAAACCAACCTATCTCTATTACGACATGCAGACGATTCATGAAGAAATGCAGAATCTTTCTTCTGTCATCCGAAAATTCTCCTATCAAACTTCCACAACGTTGCTCTTTCCGCCAAGCGCTTATTCTACGAGCTACTTGAACATGGAGAACGCAAATTTTGAATTGGTAAACGAAAAAGACGTTCACGCAAACGAAGGCAGTGCATTGTTTTTAAGCGAGCTAAAAGACGACTCCGGAAACCATCTTTATGCTTTGATGAATGCTGCCAATCCCTGTTATGAAAGAACGGGGCAAGCAAATTTAAGCACCGATATCAGCATTCGCTTTGAAAATTGTGATGCAGCGCTGGTTTACTATCGTGGTAAGAGTAGATACCAAAAACTGCAAAATGGAGTTTATTCGACCCATCTAGAAGCCGGTTTTGCTGATTATATTATCCCTTTCCAAAGCGATGAATGATGTTTTAAGATGAAAAATCATAGTAGTGTTCTATTTCAGGTGATGTGAAACAAAATCGATAGCCAGGGAACCCAGGGATGCAACCTCCTAGGGGGTTCGGCGGCGGCGTATGAAAAAGGCATCCGGACCTTTATAATGTTGTTTGCCTAAAACGCATTGGAAAGGGGGATGCCATGGGCATTATATCA
>CADAUN010000007.1:0-3597 GCA_902791085.1 uncultured Erysipelotrichaceae bacterium
CATGGCGAGGTTAGTCCGCGGTCAAGTGCTTTCTTTAAAGCAACAAGAATATGTTTTGGCTGCCCGTTCTATTGGGGCGAAAGCAGGATTTGTCATCCGTCGGCATTTAATTCCCAATTCGATGTCGGTCATCATCATTGCCGCAGGATTACAAATTCCTTCGGCCATCTTCACCGAATCTTTCTTGTCCTTCATTGGCCTTGGCGTCTCCGCTCCGATGCCTTCCTTAGGTTCTTTGGCAAGCGATGCTTATCAAGCCATGGCAACCTATCCTCATCTTTTACTCGCTCCAGCATTAAGCATTGGCTTAATCGTCCTTTGTTTCAACTTAGCTGGCGACGGCTTACGTGACGCTTTCGATCCGAAATTAAAGAGGTAACGACCATGGAAGAAAAAGAACCTTTATTAGTCGTCAAAGATTTATGCACCTCTTTTGATGTTCCGGCGGGAGAAGTCCGTTCCGTCCAAGGCGTGTCTTTCACGGTAAATCGCGGTGAGATTCTAGGCATCGTTGGGGAATCCGGATCAGGAAAATCCGTCACGGCTTCGTCTATCATGCAAATTCTTGTCTCGCCTGGACGAATTAAGTCTGGATCCGTGAAATTCAAAGGAGAAGAGCTTGTCGGCATGGATGAAAAGCATCTTCGCGCGATCCGCGGAGACAAGATTGCTGAAATCTTCCAAGACCCCATGACCGCTTTAAACCCGGTCTATACCATTGGGCATCAAATGGAAGAGGCGTTGCTCTTACATGCCAAAACAAGAGTCGATGAATTATCCGAAGATGCCCACAAGGCCGTCATCGATAAGAAAACCGAAATCAACCGTTTATTAGAAGAGCGAAAAGGATTGCGTCCTGACGACAACGAAGCAAAAGAATCGTCCCTTGCAAACGAAACTACGCTCCGACATGAATGGGAAGCCTTAAAACAGCAAGAACGCATTCAAGTCGAAAAAGCCAAAGCGCAAGCTGAATATGAGAGCCGCTTAGCGGAACGAGTATATCAAGCAAAGCGCGGCAAGAAGAAATTCCGTCTTCGCAATGTCTTCCGTAATCGAAAAGTCATCTTCCCCGAAGACTCTTATGACTTCGAGAATCGCAACGACTTAGAGAAAGAAGCGGCCAATATTGCGAAAAGCATCTGCGATGCCAAGAAAAAGCAAGCAGTTCACCCTTCCTCTCAAAATCTGTCTCTCATCCATTCTTTGACCAACGAATACCATGCCGTCATTGCCAAAGCCAATGCTGCCTATCAAGCAATGCTCGCCACTTCGACTTACGAAAAACTAGGAGGCAGTTTCTGGAGCCGTTGCCGATTGATTCATAAACACTTGGCTTCTCTTCGTAATGAACGTCTCGATTACCAAGCCAGCCATCGTTTGAATCGTCATGCGGCGAAAAAGAAAGCCGAAGAAATGCTAACCGCCGTTGGGGTTAACGAACCCAAGAAGCGGTTAAACCAATATCCCTTTGAATTCTCTGGCGGAATGTTACAACGGGTCATGATTGCAATGGCACTTCTTGGTCATCCCGATCTCTTGATCGCCGATGAACCTACAACTGCCTTAGACGTCACCATTCAAGCCCAAATTCTGGAACTGTTAAAGAAATTGCAAGAGCAGACAGGCATGGCCATCATCCTTATCACTCATGATTTAGGCGTTGTGGCTCAAATCTGCGACCGCGTGAACGTCATGTATGCGGGACGTGTTGTCGAATCGGGCTCCGTGGATGATATCTTCTATCACCCGGAACACGAATACACCAAAGGATTGCTTGGTTCGATGCCTTCGGCTGACGCCAGCAAAGACAAACCGCTCCATTCGATTCAAGGCAATCCGGTAGATGTCTTCGCTTTGCCGCAAGGTTGCAGCTTTGCTCCCCGTTGTGCCGCTTGCATGGAATTCTGTCTTCGTTACTATCCCTCCGCTCGCGTGGTGGGAAAGAATCACACCGCCAGTTGCTTCTTATCGGCTTATCGTGCTTATGAACGGCACGAAATTAGCGAAAAGGAATGCTTGGATTATTTCAATGCCGGCTTTCCTGCCGTCCTAAAGACGGATCAAAAATCATCTGCTTCGCGGTCGCTAACTCCGACGGAAGAAAAAGTGAAAAAGGAGGAAAAGAACCATGAGTAACAAATCTTTGGAAAACCCTGTTGTTACGGCAGACGTTCCTTCTTTGTCACAGCAACTAGAGCCCCCGAAAGCAGATGACATCTTGCTGTCGGTTCGTCATCTCTCGATGTATTTCCCGACACAGGTAGGCTTCTTCAAAACCAAACCTCTCAAAGCAGTAGACGATGTTTCCTTTGACGTCAAACGCGGAGAGACGATTGGAATCGTAGGCGAGTCAGGATGTGGCAAAACCACATTGGGCCGCACCATCCTTCATCTTTATAAGCCGACATCAGGCGAAGTCATATTTGACCATCGCCCTATCCAAACCAAGGCAGATGTCGAATTCTTACGGCTTCATGCCCAAATGGTCTTCCAAGATCCTTATTCTTCGCTAGATCCCCGGATGACTGTCGAAGACATCATTGCCGAACCCTTGGATGCGAAAGGCTTATATAAAGGCAAGAAGAGCGAACGCCATGCCAAAGTGCTTGAGCTCATGAAAACCGTCGGTTTAAGCCCTGAGCACGCGACACGTTATCCCCACGAATTCTCTGGCGGTCAACGACAGAGAATCGGCATTGCGCGAAGTTTGGCGTTGAATCCTGAGCTCGTGGTCTGCGATGAGCCCGTGAGTGCGCTTGATGTCTCCATTCAGGCACAGGTCCTAAACATGTTTGAGCGATTGCAACGCGAAATGCATCTCACTTACTTGTTTATCGCCCATAACCTCTTGGTCGTCAAACACATCTCTGACCGCATCGCCGTCATGTATCTCGGCCACATGGTGGAGCTTGCATCCACGCAAGAACTCTTCCAAAACCCCCTCCATCCTTACACCGTTTCCTTGCTTTCGGCCATCCCCGTCCCGGATCCCGATATTGTGAGGAAAAACAAACGCATCGTCTTGCAAGGAGAAATCCCTTCTCCTCTCAATGCACCAAGCGGTTGTCCCTTCCGCACTCGTTGTCCTTATGCAAAGGAGGATTGCGCGGATGCCCATAACCCAATCCCACTTAGAGAGGTCAAAGAAGGCCACTTCTTGAAGTGCTTGCACCCTTACGCGGGCAAAACGAAAAATCAGTGAATTCGTGGGACAAAAAGAAAGGAAAAAGATTATGAAATCCAAGAAATTTGCCATTTTGGCTGCCTCAACTCTTGCTGCCATTGCCTTAAGTGCTTGTCAGCAGGCGCAAAAACGTACTTTTGATCCTTCGACTTATGCCGGATACCAATGTGATTTAAATGGGGATGGCGTCATCGCCGATAATGAGAGAAACCTAACATGGGCGCAATCTTTTGACACCATCATTGACACCATCAAAGCCACTTCGGACAACGTGCAACGCTTCAAACTCATGCATGTAGCAGAGGATGAATTGATGTCCACCGGTGCCGTTACGCCACTTTATTACTACACCGACACTTTCTTAAAGAAAGAAGCATTGAAACCATCCATCCCGCCGCCTGCGCCGGAAT